>JAIYBU010000211.1 GCA_027488335.1 Cytophagaceae bacterium | reverse complement strand
GCAAAAAGGTATTTTGTTATATTTTTTTACAAAGTAACGACCATTTTATGGAAAAAGTTGTAAAACAACGCCCAGGTTTTGATGAAATTTTTATGGAATTGGCCGAAAACCTTGCTCTTCGTTCGCATTGTGTTAAGGCTCAGGTTGGTGCAGTTCTGACTAAAGATACTCGAATTATTTCAATCGGTTATAACGGCCCACCTGCTCACACGCATAATTGCGATGAGGAATTTCCCGAACATGGTTGTCCTCGTGACTCGAAAGGAAGCTGTTCGTTGGCACTTCATGCCGAACAGAATGCCATATTGTACGCTTCAAAAAATGGAGCAAATATTGAAGGAACCACACTTTATGTGACGCTGTCGCCTTGTATCTCTTGTGCAAGAGTAATTTATTCAATGAAAATAAAAAAGGTATTCTTTGCTAAATCTTATGCCCAATACAAAGGTATTCCGATTGATGAAGGGGTAGAGTTTCTTAGGAAGTTTGGTGTAGAGGTTATTCAGTTCGACAAGCGATAAAATCTTCTCGTGTATTAAAACCTGTAAGGTTTGAAAAACCTTACAGGTTTATAAAATTAATGTACAACGCCACCTTCGCCGTGTACGTGACCATGAGCGATTTCATCTTTGGTGGCATCTCTAACGGCTAAAACTTTACCCGAAAAGTGCATATTTTGACCTGCTAACGGATGGTTGAAGTCAAGAATCACAGTATCTTCCGTAATTTCTACAATTCTACCATTCATTCGGTTTCCTTCCTCGTTTGAAAACGGAATCATATTGCCAATTTCCAACATTCCTTCTGGAATTTTGCCATCTTCAATCTTAAAATTTTCAATTGGAAAATCAATAATTGCTTCGGGGTCAGGGTCGCCGTAACCATCAGCGGCATCAACAGAGAACTTAAATTCGTCACCCGCTTGAAGACCATTTATTTTAGCTTCAAAAGCTTCTGGTAAGCCGCTCAGACCTTGGATGAATACCATTGGCTCGTCGTCTTGAACGATTTCGAGTAATTCTCTATCGGTTTCGTCGCCGATTTCTAATTCATAGATTATCTTTACAACTTTGTTTGTTTCAACTTTCATCAATCAATTTTTTGATAGTTTATAGATGTTATTTTTCTAACTTTGTCGCAAACGTACACATATTCGACTATTTTAATGAATTTTTTGGCACATTTATTTCTTTCTGGCAAAAATGAGGAAGTTATGGTAGGAAATCTTTTAGAAGATTTTGTGGTCGGAAGAATCGACCACCCAAGAAATGCACACTATAATGATGAAATCAAAAATGGAATTTTACTACATCGTTTAATTGATAGTTTTACTGATACTCATTATGCCGTAAGCGACAGTAAATTAGTATTATACGATAAATACCATAAATATGCCGCTGTATTGGTTGATATTTTTTTTGACCATTACTTAGCTATACATTGGGGTGATTATTCTTCCGAACCTTTTGAGGAATTTCGCCAGAGAGTGCACACTTCTTTTCAAAAGCATTGGTCGATACTTCCAGAAAAAATGAAACCCATGATTGAGTCGATGATAAAACACGACTGGCTCAAAAATTATAGAGAGTTTTGGGGAATTGAGCGAGCTTTGATGGGTATTTCGAGACGAACAACGTTTGAATCGAACATGGAAAAGGCTACCGAAGACTTAATGATTCATTATCAGCTATTTGATGAAAAATTCGCCTTGTTTTTTCCAAAAATTATTCTCGAATGTAATGTATTTTTAAAAGCAAGAGGTTACAATCAAGTATGATTTTTTGAACTTTATCGAAGAAAATCAATTTTTACTTACATTCAACATTACTTCTTTCAATGTCAGAAATTTTAAAATCAATCAAAAAAGATTCAATCAAACCTTTGTATTTTTTGCATGGCGAAGAGCAATTTCATATTGAACAAGTTGTAGAAAAAATACAAAGTTTAGCCATTCCTGCTCACGAAAAAGGGTTTAATGAATTCGTACTCTTTGGGAAAGACTTGAATGTAGGTACATTATTGAATTATGCCCGACGTTTTCCGATGATGGCCGAAAAACAGTTGATTGTCGTAAAAGATGCCAACCAAATTCAAGGTATTGATTTAAAAGAGAATCAAAAACTGATAGAAGACTATGCTCTTAACCCGCTGCCTTCAACAATTTTGGTATTAAGTTTTTCAAACACCCAAGATGAACGCAAAACTTGGGTGAAGGCTTTTGCAAAAAAAGGTGTTTTACAAAACTTTAAAAAATTATACGATAATCAACTTCCCGAATTTGTGGCTTCCTACTGTCATGGTCGAGGTGTTAAGATAAGTATGAAGGCCATTCAGTTATTAATTGAACATATCGGAAACGATTTAAAAAGATTAACTGGAGAATTAGAAAAAGTAATTTTGAATGTAAAGCTGGGCGACGGAGTTGATGCCGATGTGATTCAGAAATACGTTGGAATTAGTAAAGAATATAATGTTTTTGAGTTGCAAAAGGCACTAACTCAACGAGATGTAGTGAAAGCTAACCAAATAATTATTTATTTTGGTAATAACCCCAAGGATAATCCTATTCAACCAATTTTGATAATTCTTTATAATTTTTTTAGCAAAGTTTTATTGATTCATGGGGCAAATGATACATCGGAATCGGGTGTTGCGGCATTATTGAAAGTAAATTCATTCTTTGCAAAAGATTATTTAGCAGCTGCACGAAATTATTCTTTATCAAAATTAGCTTTTGTGATACATTGTATTAAAATTGCTGACTTAAAGTCGAAAGGCGTTGAAGCAGGCGAAGAAAAAGAAGTTGATATTTTGCAAAAATTAGTTTTTGAGATTCTTCATTAGTAGTAGAGCAAACGATAATGTCAAAAAAAAAGAGTCTCAAAACTGAGACTCTTTGGGTGTTGCGGGAAGCGGGATCGAACCGCCGACCTTAGGGTTATGAATCCTACGCTCTAACCATCTGAGCTATCCCGCAGTATTATTTGTTATATTATTGAGAACTTTTATTGTTGTCCCGAAGAATATGTTGCAAAATTACATAAAGTTTTCTTACATTGCAAAAAAAGAAATCGAAGTAAATCAAGATTTGTAAAAAAATTATAGAAATTCTTGAAATAGTTATTTAATAGGGCTAAATCGAGTTCGGTTTAGGTTGCATTCTTTTAAATTTAATGAATTATGGAAAAATTCAAGTTTTCTCGTGAGTACGAATTTAGGGCTTCTCCCAAAGTTTTATATCAATACTTTAGCACACCTGCGGGTTTACAACAATGGTTTGCTTCAAAAGTTAAATACACCAGCGACTCAAACTTCGATTTTGTTTGGGATAATGAAAGTCACCCTGCTCGAATGTCAGTTCAGCGAGTCAATAAACTTGTAAAATTTGAATTTCTGAAAGACGAACAAAAAGGAAACTTTGTTGAATTTAAACTCGAACAAAGTGAATTAACAAATGCAACTTTCTTGAAAATTATTGATAATTCTGATAACCATGATGTAGAAGAATTAGAAGATATTTGGGATGATATGATTTATAAGTTAAAGGAGATTGTTGGTGGCTGAGAAAAAGTAAGTGTTAAATAAACTTAATGAACTTGTGAAAATGAATTTCCTGTCGGATTTTTGTATCCCAGAATCATTACGTCTTGAATGAAGAAAATAGATATTTTAGTAATTAGGTCTTTCATCGGCCCATTTATATTAACTACCTGTGTGGTAGTTTTTATTTTTTTGATGCGTTTCTTAATGCTTTATTTCAACGATTTTGTTGGTAAAGATTTAGGTTATGATGTGTTTGGAAAACTTTTTGTGTATTTCTCGCTAATTACAGTTCCAATAGCTTTACCACTTTCAGTATTGCTTGCTTCGTTGATGTGCTTCGGAAATTTGGGGGAATACTCAGAGCTTACTGCTATTAAATCGGCTGGCATACCGATTTCAAGGGTCTTGTTTCCTGCGATGATTTTTGCTTTTGGCGTAAGTATTTTTTCGCTTTGGTTTAATAATACCGTCAATCCGTGGGCAAACCTAAAGGGTTACAGTTTGCTTTATGATGTAAAAACAACAAAAGTTACGCTCAATGTAAAGGAAGGAATTTTCTACAAGGAAATTCCGGGATACAGTATTAAAGTATTAAAAAAATATTCGGATGGCAAAACTTTAAAAGGTGTTACGATTTACAATCATGCAAGTAATAATGGAAATGTAAATGTGACATTGGCTGATTCGGGTAAAATGTACACCATGTACGATAATACATACCTTGTTTTTGAACTTTTCAACGGAACAAACTACGTTGATTATAAATCGAATGATGGAAATTACAATGAAACCCAATTTGTAAAAAACAGTTTTAAGCAAAATAAAATGGTGTTTTCATTAGAATCATTTGGTATGCGTAGGACTGATGAATCGCAGTTTAAGTATCATGAGTATATGAAAAACATTACTCAATTAAATAATCAAGCCGATTCCGTTGCGATTGATATTCAGAAATCATTGAAATCTCAAATTACAGTCGCTACGCAATTATATAATTTTCAATTTAAGAAATATCCAGAAGATACTACTAAGCTTGGTAGGGAAAAGAAGAAAATTGTTGGAGGAAAATGGGTGAATCAAAAGCTAAAAGAGGGGGCAAATTCCTATCGAAATGAGGAAACTTTTGAAACTGCCATTTCTCAGGCAAAAAATATCCGTGACCAATTTTCCACCACAATTGATATTATCAAAAGTAAAAAACGAGATGGTATAAAGGCTCAAGTTGAAAAATGGCATAAGTTTACAATGGCATTTGCTTGTTTTGTCATGTTTTTGATTGGGTCATCGTTAGGTTCGATTATAAAAAAAGGTGGATTTGGAATGCCAGTTTTGCTCTCAATTACATTTTTCATTTTGATGTATGTATTGATGCAATTAGGCGATAAGTACGCCAAAGAAGACATCTGGCCTGTACTTTTAGGAGTCTGGATGCCCGATATAGTTTTGTTGGCTTTTGGTACTTATTTCCTTTCAAAAGCCACCAATGATGCACGTTTATTCGAGAGCGATATTTATGATGTTTATTTCGATAAATTGAAAACGTTCTGGAAAAACAGAAAGTTTTTAAAATCGAAAGTATCCGTAAATGTTTGATTATGATAAGAGCCATGAAGTTAATATTTCATGGCTCTTATATTTGGTAGGCTATGTTGTATGCTATCGAAATTAACCATAGTCTAATCTAAATATGTTGTATTTCAAGTTGTGTACCCATACTAATATTTCGGTCGATAATTTCGATGATGTGCTCAAAATCTTCGCTTCGCTCGGCATAATCAAGATTATTTACATCAATGACCAATAGCTTTCCATAAGTGTAAAGGTTAGCAAAATCTTCATACAATTTATTTAAACTTATCAGGTAATTTGGGTCGATGTTTTTCTCAAAATCACGGCCACGTTTACTAATTTGTTTTTGTAATTTCGGAAGGTCAGCACGCAGATAAATCATCAAATCAGGGTGGGTGATTGCTTGCGTGATGGTGTTGAACATGCTTTTGTAGGTCTGATAGTCGGTTTCGTTGAATTTCCCCGATTCATAGAGGTTACGAGCGAAAATATACGCATCTTCATAAATCGACCTATCTTGAATGATTGTTTTTTCTTCGGTCAGTTTCTTTATTTTCAAAACCTGCTCAAATCGACTATTAAGAAAGAAAATTTGTAAATGAAATGCCCATTTTTCCATATCGTCGTAGAAAGGTGGCAGATACGGATTTCCATCAACTGCTTCATATAATACATCCCAACCGTAATGATTTGCCAGTTTAGTAGCCAAGGTAGTTTTGCCGGCACCTATATTGCCCGTAATCGCAATGTGCATTGTTACTTTTTCAGAATTTACATTAATATAATTTACAAATTAAGGCTTTATCTGATAAAAATCATAGAATTAAAAAAATATGTTTCGTAATTTTGCAATAATTCAAATCAAGTTTACGCCTTGAAAGGTTGAAAATCAATGAAAAAACAGACCAATACAATTACTGAAAACTCAGTCAATACACCACCAATTTATCATGTTTTACTTTACTATATTTATTCGCCCATCGAAAACGTAGTTGAGTATCGAGACATTCATCATCAATTTTGCTTAGAAAATAATCTACTCGGACGCATTATAATTGCACCCGAAGGACTCAATGGCACCGTTTCAGGATTTCCCGAAGATACTGAAAAGTACATGGCTTGGGTAAAATCTGACCCTCGTTTCGCTAAAGTTGATTTTAAAGTAGAAAAAGCAACGAAGAACGCATTCACAAAACTTTATGTACGTATAAAAAAAGAAATTGTACATTCTGAATTACCCGTAAATCCACTCGAACAAACAGGTAAGCATCTCGAACCCGCCGATTTTAAAGCATTGCTCAAAAGCGACCCTAATGTTGTTTTGGTTGATATGCGTTCAAATTATGAACATTCGGTTGGGAAATTTAAAGGTGCGATAACTTTTGATATGGAAAATCTACGTGAGTTACCTGACCACGTTGGGGAAATTGCTCACTTGAAAGATAAAAAAATTATCACCTATTGTACGGGTGGTATTAAATGTGAAAAAGCCAGTGCTTATTTATTATCGCAGGGTTTTTCTGACGTTTATCAACTACACGGCGGAATCATCAAATATGGCTTAGAAGAGGGTGGCGAAGATTTTGATGGGAAATGCTATGTCTTTGATAATAGACTTACGACAGAAGTAAATTCGGTCAATCCTGTAGTGATTTCGAAATGTCATGTTTGCGGCACCGATTCAGACCGAATGGTCAATTGTGCAAATCCTGACTGTAACGAACATTTGCCAATTTGCGAAAAATGTGGCCACGAATTGGAAGGTGCTTGCTCGGTAGCTTGCAAAGAAAACCCAAGAAAACGACCGTATGATGGTACTGGCTATTACGCAAAAAATACTATTGGATACAAGCCAGAAATAGCTTTCAGAACTCGAAAAAACACCAAAAACATACATATTGTAGAGGAATTGGGTTTAAAATAAGTTTTAACAAAAAAGGATTCTTTTTCAGAATCCTTTTTTGTTAAAAACCATCAAGAATCAAACACTCTTCAAATCCAGCCTTGCCACATTCTCCACATGGTGCGTATGTGGAAACATATCTACTGGTTGAACTACCGAAATTGTGTATTTTTCGCTCAGAATCGCCAAGTCACGGGCCTGAGTTGCAGGATTACAACTTACATAAACGATTCGTTTGGGGGCTGCTTCCATGAGTGTTCTTACCACTGGTTCGTCCATACCCGCTCGTGGAGGGTCAGTAATAACCACATCAGGTTTGCCGTGTTGAGCAATAAACTCCTTGGTTAAAAATTTACGCATATCGCCCGCATAAAAGGTTGTATTATGTAATTCGTTTACGTCTGAGTTTATTTTAGCATCTTCAATAGCTTCTGGAACATACTCTATTCCAATCACTTTTTTTGCTTTTTTTGCCACAAAATTAGCAATCGTACCTGTACCGGTGTATAAGTCATAAACCAATTCTTCACCAGTTAAACCTGCCAAATCTCTTGTTATTTTATACAATTCATAAGCCTGTTCAGAGTTAGTTTGATAAAATGATTTTACGCCGATTCTAAAAATCAAACCTTCCATATTTTCTTCAATGTAAGGTTTTCCGAAGTAAGTATGCACATCTAAATCAAAGAAAGTATCGTTTCTTTTTTGATTCAAAATATAGTTCAATGAAGTGATTTGCGGGAAATTTGTGTGCAAATGGTTCATTGTTGCCTCAATATCTTCCTTGTTATCCTGTGCAAATTGTACCATTACCATTAAATCGCCCGTTGTCGAAGTACGAATCATGACATTTCGTAGAAAACCCCCGTGAGCGATGTGGTCGTAATAAGTATAATTGTTGGCATTGGCAAAATCTCGCAAAGATAGACGAATATCATTTGAAGGGTCAGCTTGATGATAGCATTTTTCGATAGGAAGTACTTTTTCAAATCGCTTCGGCACATGAAAACCCAACGCATTTTTGCTCATGGTTTCGTCCGTATTGATTTCATCTTTGGTAAACCATCTGCTATTTGAGAAAGTGTATTCTAATTTATTTCTGTAATACTGTGTTTTTGCCGAACCCAAAATCGGATTAATGGTTGGCAAATCAAGTTTTCCGATGCGAATAAGCTGGTCGCTTACCTGTGTAAACTTTAACTCTAATTGTTTCTCATAAGGCACATGTTGCCACTTACAGCCTCCACAAATACCAAAATGCTGACAATAAGGGGCAATTCTATCCGCCGAAAGCTCAAGTATTTCAAGAACATTTGCTTCTGCGTAGTTTTTCTTTCTGTTATTCACAAAAAGCTTCACTTTATCACCTGGATGTACATTGCTTCCCTCAATAAAAATTACCTGACCATTGTGTTTTGCAATACATTTACCCTCTGCGGCAAAGCTCTCAACTACAATCGAATCAATTACAAATGTTTTTACTTTTCCCATTATCTATTTTTCTTTTGAAATCGTATATTTTACGGTTTCTCTTTAGTTTTAATTCACAAAAGTATTTAACTTAGCTTGAAGTTCAAAATCCAACCTTAGTCCTGCAATTTTCGTCTATATAAATAAAATTCCCTATGAAACTTATTTGCTATGAAAAAACTTAGCCTTTTTGTTTTTTTTCAAATCATCACATTTTTTTGTTTTGCCTCTCATATTGTTGGAGGGGAAATTGAAGTAGTCCCTCTTAAAAACCCGGTAGCAGGGTCGGGTACTCATCAGGTTACATTAAGTCTATATTTTGATGCCATAAATGGTCGTACGGCCGCCGAGGATTTATCAATTCGTTTACAAGTTTTCCGAAAACGAGATTTGTCTCTTATGGGTGATATCAACTGCCCTCAAGTATATCGTCAACCCATTAAATATGTTGACCCTTCTTGCCAAAAAGGCGATTTATCGACCTTGTTAATGAAATATAGTAGTGCCATTGACCTTTCTGCCGATAAGTTTTCGGACCCTGATGGCTATATGATTGTTTGGGAGCGTTGTTGTAGAAATACCATTATTACCAATATACAGAACCCCAGTAATGTGGGAATGGTATTTTATACCGAATTTGCTCCTGTAACAACGGCAAACACTACACCACATTTCAGAGATATTATTGCCGACTATGTTTGTATCAACCAAAACTTTGAAATGGATTTTAGTGCTACCGATGCCGATGGCGATAGCTTGGTTTATACATTAGTTGTACCTTGGATAGGAAACTCATCTCCCAATCAACCAAATCCCACAAATTCGCCGAGTAATAATTATCGGGAGGCATCTTGGGTAACGGGCATCAATATAAATAATGTTATTCCTGGCGAAATCCCTTTAAGAATTGATTCTAAAACGGGTGTTTTGAATGTGAAACCTAACAAATTAGGACTGTATGTATTTTCGGTGATGGTCGAAGAATTTCGTAAGGGCAAGCGTATCGGACGAATGAAACGAGATTTTCAATTGAAAGTCATAGATTGTATCTTTAATTCTCCCCCGACTGTAATGGTCGCTAATCAGGGTTCAAAGAAATTATTCAAGGATAGTGATGTCATTACTTTAAAAAAGGGCGAAAAACGTTGTTTTGATATTTTATATACCGACCCTGACCTCAAGCAAAAGGTTACGCTTTCGGCCAAAGGAGTAAATATTGATACAAAAAAAATCCTCCTACCTACTACGGTTAATGTTGAGATTACTTCTAAAGACACCTTAAAAACTACTTTTTGTTTGGATGAATGTATTATCACAAAAAATAATATTCCAGTCGATTTCTTTATTAATATTAGCGATAATGGATGTCCAGTACCTCAAAGTCGTGCATTTAGAATGAGGGTTCAGTTGGAAGAAAACCAAAATACGAAGCCAAATGTTACTACTTCTTTGCTTGGAAATCCTGTCGTAACTTATGGCGATACGCTAAAATTTACTGTTTTCGGAAACGATATTGATAATGATACATTGGGGCTAAGTGGTAATGGTCGGAATTTTAACTTTGGAAGTTATGGATTTAGTTTTCCTGAAAAACAAGGAATAGGTACTGTAAACTCAATCTTGCAGTTTATACCCAATTGTGAAGCACTTAAGCAGAAACAAATGCTTTTAGATTTTATTGTGAAAGACCAGCGGTGTGGAGTCAGTACTCAGACTCTCTATTCAGTACCAGTTGAGGTTAAGGGAAAACCAAATAATTCTCCAACAGTTCTGACAACACTACCAAATAATACTGCTGAACTTATTTTAAACCCCAATATTACTAATGAGTTAACTTTCAACGTTAATTCGCAAGATGTGGATAATGAGCAGCTTACTCTTACTGGCACGCCCAAAGGGTTTGAATTTAAGAATGTACTGATGGCCTTTGAAAACAAAGAAGGTAAAGGAAAGGTTAGTAGTTTATTTACGTGGAAACCCACTTGCTTTATGCTTGGTGGACAAGACTCGAAAGAATTTATTGTAAACTTTGCTTCAAAAGATAATAATTGTTTACAATTACAAGATTCACTTAGTGTCAAACTTGTATTAAAAGATAATGTGGTGATTGATAATCCTGTACCGCCATTCAATACTTTTACGCCGAATGGTGATGGGAAAAATGATTATTTTAGCTTAGGCATAATCGCCGAAGATAATTGCAAACGTCAATTTAAAAAGTTTGAGATTATGAATCGGTGGGGAAATTCGGTGTATCAAACAACTGAACGAGATTTCAAATGGACAGGCGATGATGCTTCGGCGGGGGATTATTTCTACGCTCTCACATTTTCTGACCAAATTTACAAAGGTATTATACATTTAGTTCGATAAGGCTTGTTGTTTTTTAATCTTTAATTGGAACATTTTTATCAAAAAAAGCATTTTAATAGAATAAATATAGTTGTGCCAATCATTGGTGTTAATTTATTTTTAAATATCTTTTTCCATGCTAACAGATAAAGTTGTAATCATTACGGGTGGTTCGTCAGGTATTGGTAAGGCTCTTGCCTTTGAACTTGGTAAAGAGCGTTGTAAGTTGATTATTACTGGTAGAAATATCGACAAATTAGAAAAAACCAGCTACGAACTTTCAATGCACGGAATCGAAAATCATTATTTAGTGGCCGATTCCAGTTTAGAGTACGACAATAAACGCATAGTTGCTGAGGCAATTTATCATTACGGTCGAATCGATATCGTAATCAATAATGCAGGCATTACGATGCGGTCAATGTTTGAAGATGCCGACATTGATGCCACCATCCGCAAGGTAATGGATATCAATTTCTTCGGTACAGTTTATCTTACTCAGGCAGCTTTGCCTTACATCAAAAAAGCCAAGGGAACGATTGTTGGTATATCATCCATTGCTGGATTCAGAGGTTTGCCTGTTCGAAGTGGCTATTCTGCTTCAAAATTTGCTGTAAATGGCTTCCTTGAAGCAATTCGCACAGAATTGTTGCACACTGGTGTAAATGTACTTACCGCGTGCCCAGGTTTTACATCCTCTAATATTCGTTTTGCGGCAATTGATGCTCACGGAGAAGTCAGCCAAGAAACGGTGCGTGATGAGCAAAAAATGATGTCTTCTGAAGAATGTGCCATGCACATTGTGAAAGCAATCAAAAAACGTAAACGGTCGATTGTTTTGACAAGCGAAGGTAAATTGACGGTTTGGCTCAATAAATGGTTTCCACGATTGGTCGATAAATTAGTTTATACCACCCTTTCTAAAGAAAAGAATTCCCCACTGAGACAAACAAGTGAGATACATTGATTTCTTAGACAAGGCCATTTGCGTAAGTAAATGGCCTTTTTTATTTCACTACCCAAATATCACTTTCTTTTAAATAGCAGAAGTTGCCTTCCCACAAAACCTGATACCAAATATCATCAGTCTTAATTACATTCAATCTGTTTCCTTGGCCGATACTCCCAACAATCTGAGAAGCGGCCGATGGATAATCCCTCAAGTATACCTTTTCATTTTTTATAATGACTGACTTGTAATTATTTGGTAAATTTATCAGACTCGCCAAAAATAATAAATACACTAAAAAAATAATTTTGTGTCGGATAGGAGAGAATTGCTTATTCTTTTTCTTGAGAATCAAAACTGTAAAAATATAAATGCCGAGCAGAAGAAAAACACCCCATACATAATTAGAATATTGACGGTAGTAAAACAAAAAATAATTTAAATCATTTTTTTCATAACCACTAAATCCGTTTTCTGCGGCAACGGCATACATTTTTTCAAAAACTTTTTCGTTAGGTTGTTTAAAAAAATATAAGTTCAAATAATAAAGTTCTTTCACAAAGTCACCCTTCGCCTCCGAAATATTAGCGAGCTTTAAATAAATTTTGGGGTTAACATTTTGAGATTTTTCTATAATTTTTTCATAAATCACTCTCGCCTCTTCATTTTTTTTTTGGATAAATAAAGAATCTGCTTT
>JAIYBU010000070.1 GCA_027488335.1 Cytophagaceae bacterium | reverse complement strand
TTCTTGTTGAATTTTGGTGGTTGTTTGTTAGTTGTATCGCACGACCGCTATTTTATGGATAAATTAGTTGAGCATCTTTTTGTTTTTGAAGGTGACGGATATATTAGAGATTATCCAGGGAATTATACAGATTATCGTTCGTGGAAGGAAGAAAAAGAAGAACAAGAATTGGCTGAAAAAGAAAGACGGTCTACCGCTAAATCCACTATCCCAACACCTGTGCCTGTATTACAATCAAGCGAGCCTAAACGTAAATTGACGTTCAAAGAACAAAAAGAATACGATAACTTAGGCTCAGAAATAGAGAATTTAGAAAAGAAAAAAAATACTTTAGTCGAAAAAATGAATGCGGGAGAAGGCTCGCACGAAGAATTGGCAGCTTGGGCAAAGGAATTTGAAGAAGTATCAAATCTGATTGAAGAAAAAGAGTTTCGTTGGTTAGAACTGGCAGAAATAGCTTAATATTAATTGATTAGTTACTGATTTACAGGTTACTATGATATAACCAACCAAACTTGGTTATTTGGACATGATTTATAATACTTTTTACCAATAACAAATGGCCAAAACAAGGTCAATGAATTATTTTAGATGAACAACTGTTTTTTTATTGCTGACCACTTCGGTGAGTCTTACTCAAAGCCAATTGGCTATCGAAATATAAGACTATAACTACCGTAGGACTTTATGTAAAAGACTTACGAGAAAGTGCAAAATTTTACCGAGAAATTATAGGCCTAAACCCCGTTGATATGCCAGATAATTTGGTGGCTATCAGACGTTTGTTTCAGATTGCACCGCATTTATTGCTTGGGTGAAATGAGCCAATGACTAACAATGATAAAAATGGAGGGCATTTTTCGTTGACGATTCCGAAAAATTCGGCTGATAAGATTGAGACTTTTTTGAAAGAGAAGCGTTTGCCTTACGTGCTTCGAAAACGTTTTGATAGAGCATTTCAGAGATATGTGATAGTCCCAGATGACTACGTAATTGAGTTAAATGAGCCAAAAGTAGAGTAGAATAAACTTCACAACAAAAACCAATTGTTTGATAAACGGACAACTGAACTGACAAAATATTTTTCGATGGAACAGATTAGCGAATGGTTTAAATATTTGATGGATTCCGAGGAGTTAATTCGGACGGGAGGGTTGATTACAATTACTTTAATTATTTTTATTGAAAATGGAATAATTTTTGGATTCTTTCTTCCTGGCGATTACCTACTCTTTCTTTCAGGGGTATTTTGTGGTACAAGGCTGTTAGATGTTCCAGTAACTTTATTGATGGCTTGTGTCTTTGCGGCGGCTGTGCTGGGGTCACTTTTGGGGTACATCATAGGTAGGTATTTCGGAGATAATATACAAAACCGACCTGATTCGCTATTTTTTAAGAAAAAATACATCGAAAATACTCGTAAATATTTTGAAAAATACGGTAGTCAAACACTAATTATAGCTCGTTTTTTGCCTGTTGTTCGCACATTTTCACCAATTTTAGCAGGAATTGTAAAAATGAATTTTTATAAATTTATGCTTTACAATATTTTAGGTGGATTAATTTGGACGGTTGTTTTGGTTGGTGGTGGCTTTTATTTTGGAGAAAAATTTCCTTGGATTGTCGATTACGTTCAATATATTATCTTCTTCTTCTTAGGAATCACAACTTTCACTGTCATTAGAGGTTATCTGAATGCTAAGAAAGAGTTGAGCGATATGTAAAATAGTTCTGAGTGCTGAATTCTGACGGGGTCGCCCGTGCGATGTTGAGTGATTACATTTTTCTCTGAACTAACTTTTTAAATCCAACACTTAGAATCGCACGGGCGACCCCGTCAGCACTCAGAACTCTCTTTAAACCAACTTGCATACATCACATAATTGTTGGCGGTTCTCATAAAAACTTCTCCGAGTTCGGGCGTTACCGCCTTCAAAAACTTCGCTGGATTTCCCGCATAAATACTTCCTGCTGGTACAACTGTATTTTGAGTTATGATTGCCCCTGCGGCAATAATTGAGTTTTTGCCAATAACCGCTCCATCCATAATAATTGCTCCCATTCCAACCAAAACTTCATCTTCAATCGTGCAGCCATGCACCACCGCATTATGGGCGATACTCACATTATTACCGATAATAGTTTTCGATTTTTGATAAGTACAATGTATCACTGCACCATCTTGAATATTCACACGGTTGCCCATGATGATTGAATTTACATCGCCACGTACAACGGCATTAAACCACACCGTGCAATCTTTACCCATCGTTACATCCCCCACGATTGTTGCATTTGGTGCAAACCAACAATTTTTGCCATTCTGAGGCATTTTTCCTAAAACCGGTAAAATAAGAGCCATATAGTATTTTTTTCTTGTAAAAACGAAGAGAATATTCCTCAAGGATTGTGAATATAAAGTAAAAAAGATTTTTATTAAAAAAATCTTTTGATTAGTTTCTATGATTGTAATTTTTTAGAAAACTATAAGTATAGTCAACACAAATTAAACATGATTTTATTCTAAAAAAGATTGGTTGGCAAGTTGAAAAATTTTTTGCTTGGTGTAATTTCTATAGACGTTTAGCCAAATAGAGCTAAAAAACGTAGATTCTTTGGTTGCTTTTATTCAAATGGCGTCTATTTTTATCATTTTAGCAAAACGGTACAAATTAAGTTTTAAAACATAATATAAAGCGATATATTTACATGCAAGTAATTGAGTACAAAGAATCAATTTTTACTTTTCATTAATTAGCATAGCATGAAAACACTTATCACTTTACTTTTCCTATTAAATATAGGGGCCTTTGCACAAGAGCCGAATCTATCCAAAACCAATAGATTGTCGTTGGCACTTAAAGTAGGTACAACAGGTATCTCTCCCGAATTTTCATACAGACTCAAAAAAAGAATCAATCTACGAGCCAGTGCTTCTCTCTTTAACTATAAAAAGAATGATATCTTCATTTTTGACCAAGGCAAAGATGTTGAAGAAGGCAAAGTCCAATATGATGCTAAACTTAAGTTAGGTAATGTTGGAGTATTGGTTGATTACTTCCCTTTTAAAAAGTTTTTAGCTTTAAACCTTGGCGTGTTCTACAACATGAATACAGTAGATATTTCTCTTTTACCTAAGAGTAATCTAAAATTTAACGATAGAATTTTCACGCCTGAAGAAACAGGAACGCTTGGTTTAAAAATAAACTATAAGAAAATAGCACCTTATGCAGGAATTTCACTTGGAAACCCAAATAATGGAGCTTTTAGAGTTCTTTTTGATTTTGGCGTTTTATATACGGGCTCACCGCTAATAACAATGAACGGTACTGGTTCAATTGAGCCTACTGCTAAACAAGCCCCCCAACTTCAAACAAATTTAAAGCCACTTTACCTATATCCTGTAGTTAAACTTGGTTTTTCTTATCGTATTCTAAAACAAAAATAGTCAAAAGAAAACTCAACAGCTATGAAAAATATACATTTCAGAATAATCGTAAATTTTTTGTTTATCTCGCTCTTCTTTGTTGCCTGCAGCGATTTGAAAAATATTGATGTGACCAAAGATTTAAAGTTTATTTTAAACTATAAACCAGCCGATTCATTTATAGAAGCACAAGTAAAAGATGCAAAGACGGGGCAATTAATATTAGACAAAATCAATATTGAAATCATAGGTACACAAGCCGCCAATGTCATAAACTTTGAAGGTGAAGCCAAAACAACTTATTCCAAGAAAGGACCAAGTGTTTATTTGGGGTTACGAAATGTAACACCAACTGTAGCGAATCCTGTCAACTTTAAAATAGTCATTCGTGCTGATGGGTATCTTGCGAGTAGTCGAGAAGTTACACTTATTGGAGTAAGTAATGCTCCAGTCGAAATTTTATTAGTAAAAACAAGTGCATTGCCAGTAGGAGCGGCCATTAATCAATCAACTCTAAACTCGACGGCAGGAACAGGGAGTAAACAAGATAAAGTAATCGAACTACAAAATGGTCAGAATACCACGCTTGTTGAAATTGATAAAGGTACAATTTTTAAAGATAGTAAAGGAAACATATTAACAGGCAATTTGCAAACAACAGTCGCAAGCTTTTCAGGTGAATCAAAAGAAGCTGCAAAGTCGTTACCTGGAGGGAATTTCGTAACGCTTGAGCAAGGACCTAATGGGGCAAAGGATGTAAAAACCACAATATTTCCAATAGCATTTGCTTCGATAGAATTGACTGATGCCAATGGAAATAAAGTAACAAACTTTAATCAGCCTATTGATATTTCTTTTGAGATAAATGCCAATACAATTAATCCAAAAACAAAGATAAAGTATAAAGTTGGTGACAAAACATCAGTTTTCAGTTATAATGAAACATCTGCTAAATGGACTTATGAGAAAGAAGGTACTATTATTCAAAAAGGGGATGAATATTATGCTACATTTCAGACCAATCACTTAACTTGGTATGCTGTCGGTGAAGGCTGGGGAGAAAAATTTGCCTATATTCCTGGGATTGATGTAAAATTGGACCCTCCTGGTTATACTGGAGTTAGAGGTTTTTACATCAATTTGCAATTAACAGATGACCTTCCTCAAGTTGCTACTATTAATAGTTCTTACATATCTTCTGGTTTTGCCTATGACTATGAACTATATTTAGTTGGCAATGCTGTAATATATGGAAGTGGTTATTTGAACTCATTTCCTGCAACAGGACAAAAAAATATTTATCAAACATCCTTTTCGAATATTCCTCCAATAACTGAAAAGCTAATACTTAAAGTTAATATTGATGGTGAAATTAAGGTATTTGAAATTAAAGATTTATCTTCAAATGTTCCTTCTTATACTTTTGAAGCTAAACGAAAATACACTAAGTTAAAAACAATTTATCCATCGGTAAACTGTGAAAATGATTGTCCAATTGAAATAAAACCTTATAATATAGGTATTGAATGTTATTTTGTTAGTATAGCTGGACAATCGAATTTGCAGAGTTCATGGCAATACTTAGGCAGTGTAAATTATGACGAAAGTGATGGGAAAACTAAGCTCATTGCTTACCTACCTGATAATGCAGAAATGTATGCCAGAGCAACCTCATACCCTGAGTACACTAAGTTAGTCAATACGGGTACAACAAGCAGTTTCATTGTTCCAATTGTATTAACCAAAGACCATCCTCTTTGTAAGTGTGGAAAATAGGACTCAATAACTTTTGAAATTATTGATTTAAGAATTCACTTTATATTGTATTTCTAAAAATAACTAAATGAAAGCTTTTATAGTAATCATTTGGTTATTTTTATTGCATTAATAACAATTCAATAATTGCTAACAATTTTGTAAAAACAAAAAAGCACTTATAATACAGTATAAGTGCTTTTTTGTTGAATAATTATAAGTGACCCCATTTGGATTCGAACCAAAGACCTACAGATTAGAAATCTGTTGCTCTATCCAGCTGAGCTATAGGGCCTAAATCATGGTGCAAATATAGCGGTTTAGATTTTAAAAGTCAAATATCAGTCAGAAAAAACATTTAGAAAAACTGAAAATTGATGATTCTAAGCTAAAATGCTTTGAAACTTTAATATTTAGAATGAACTTTGAATATATAATTTGCAATCAGACACTCATCGGCATTCAATGTTATTCAATTCGCTACCATTTGTTTTTTTCTTTATAGTTGTTACTTTGGCTTATTTCAGTCTGCCACACCGTGGACGAATCTGGCTGTTGCTTTTGGCGAGTTGTTATTTTTATGCAGTTTTTCAGCCAATTTACATCCTGATTTTGTTCGTCACGATTGTGGTAGATTATTATGCAGGAATTTGGATTGAAAATACCCATGGTTCTCGGCGAAAATGGCTTTTGGTGCTGAGTTTAATCTCCAATATTGGCTTTTTGGCTTATTTTAAATATTATGATTTCTTCGTCGAAAACATCAATAATGCTTTCTTTTATTTAGGGGTATCGACTCAACTTGAACTTTTAAAGATTTTATTGCCAATAGGTCTTTCTTTTCATACATTTCAAGCCATGAGTTATACTATAGAGGTATATCGTGGTAATGAAAAAGCCGAAAAAGATTTTGCAATTTATGCTCTTTATGTCATGTTTTATCCACAGTTGGTAGCAGGACCAATCGAACGCCCACAAAATGTACTTTGGCAGTTTCATAAGAAGTTTGACTATGATTTTGAAAATCTGAAGGCGGGTTTAATGCGAATGGCTTGGGGAATGTTCAAAAAAGTGGTCATTGCCGACCGTCTGGCGATGGTCGTCGATTATTCTTATGATAATCCTTACGAACACAACGGACTTACGCTTTTGGTAGCGACCATCTTCTTTACATTTCAGATTTATTGCGATTTTTCGGGCTATTCAGATATTGCTATTGGTGCAGCTCGTGTAATGGGTTTTAAACTCATGGAAAATTTTGAAGCTCCATATTCTTCGAGGTCGATTAGTGAATTTTGGCGTCGTTGGCATATTTCTCTTTCGGGTTGGTTTCGAGATTATTTGTACATTCCGCTCGGTGGAAATCGGGTAGGGGAGTTTCGTAAATATTTCAATCTTTTCTTTGTCTTTATGATGAGCGGTTTGTGGCATGGTGCCGCTTGGACATATATTGTTTGGGGGGCTTTACACGGGATTTATCTGGTTTTTGCACAAATTCGTAACCGTTATACACCTTTCAACGCTGAAAAATATTTCTCAAAACGCCTCATCAATACTTTCAATTTAGCGTTTACTTTTTTGTTGGTGATGCTGACTTGGGTGTTTTTCCGTGCCAAAGGAATGAGTAATGCAAAGATAATTTTATCAAAGATTCTGCATTTTGAAAATTATTGTAGTATAGTAGCAACGCCATTTAGCACCAATGAAATGGTCTTTTGTTGGTTTTTGATTCTTATTTTACTATTGAAAGATAAATTTATGAGGCAAATCCGTACCCAAAATACCCCTCAATTTTATTTAAAATTCACAGTTTTGTTGGTGCTTTGTTATTTTTTCGGCGTGTTTACCTCAAATCAATTTATTTATTTTCAGTTTTAACCTGTGGCGAGAGTCGCAGTTTTCAATTTGACTCATCATATAATGACAAAAATATTTCGTTTAGGGGCATTGATACTTTTTTTGCTACTTTGGTCCGTAGGGTTTTCAGGTTCTATGGCAAAGTGGCTGCATGAAAAAGGAATCACGCAGGATGATTACCGCTACGGTGATTTATACCGAATGTCGAATTTGGCACAATTTAAATCTCCACTGGAGCAATGCCCTGTTCCACAAAACTCGGTAGCGGGAAATACCTCACTGATAATTATGGGTGATAGCTTCACCGAAAAAGAACGCATCGAAAAGAATCATTTCAAAGGTTTAAACACCTATAATAGATATTTTATCACAGATACGATAAATGCAAAATTGGACACATCCAAACGAAATGTTTTAATCATAGAAACCGTCGAACGGCATTTTAGAGAACGATTCGCCAAGCCTTTTGGTAACCTTCAAGTGTCTGAAAGTCAGGCTCTTGAAAGAAAAATAAAAGAAGAGAGTTGGAAAGAAAAGGTGCTGAATTATGAAGTTTCATATAGTGCCGAACGCCACGAGTCAATACTTTTCTCATCAGATTTTTTCTTGACTTTTAAAGAATGGAAAGCGTGGTTAAACTGGAAATTATTTAACCGACTTGATGAAAAAGTAATGCTTTCAAAAAACGAAAAATATCTTTTATACCAAGTAGATGCCCAGCCTACGGGAATCAATTCGTGTTTTGATAAAATTTCGGAAGAAGAAATAAAATTGATGGTTGATAACCTAAATCTGACCTATCAATTCTATAAAAAAGCAGGTTTTGATGAAGTTTATTTATCAATTATTCCAAATAAAACCTCAATCTTGGGAACAGATTTGGGAGAGTATAATCATTTAATAGAACGAATCCAACAGCATTCTGCTTTGAAAATACCTTTTTTTGATACTTATACCCCTTATCATAATTCTAAAAAAATGCTCTATGAAAAAGGCGATTCTCATTGGAATTGTGAAGGAAAACAACTGTGGTTAGATTTGGTCAATGCCAAATTATAGATTTTTTTGTAATTATGTGGCAGAGACGTTGCATACAACGTCTCTGCCACATAATATCTATCTTACAAAACCCAGTATTTCCGAAATCACAAACTCTTGTTCTTCGGCCGTCAGCGTTGGATACATCGGGATACTCAAACAGTGTTCGTAATAGTTTTCTGCATTCGGAAAGTCACCAGCTTTATTGCCCAAACCTTTATAATAAGGCATCAAATGCACTGGAATGTAGTGAACTTGGGCAAAAATTTGCTTGGTACGTAAATAATCATACAAGCCTTTGCGGTCTTCAATCTGAATCACATAAAGATGATAGGCATGACTCACATTGGCCGGCGGAATAATAATTTTTACGTTCGTTCCAGCAAATACTTCATCGTAGCGTTTGGCAATTGCTTGTCGTTTCTCAAGACCTTCATCTGCTCGTTTTAGTTGCGAAATACCCAAATTACAGAGAACATCGGGCATTCGGTAATTGTAGCCTAACTCTTGCAATTCCATGTACCAACCACCATGATTTTCAATCAGAGCAGGGTCTCCTTGGTAAACCATTCCGTGCGAACGATATTGTTTGAGTTTTCGATAAAGTTCTTCGTCGTTGGTTGTTACCATTCCACCTTCTCCAGTAGCAATGTGCTTCACAGGGTGAAAGGAGAAAATAGCCAAATCGGCCAAAGAACTGTCTCCACAACGATGATTTTTGCCCAAATTATCAATAAAACTTCCACCTGGGGCATGGCAAGCATCTTCTAAAATCCACAAGCCATATTCATCGGCCAATTTTCTAAACCCTTCTAAATCAACAGGATAGCCACCAAAATCTACTGGAATAATGCCATCAAAAGTGCCTTTTGGGTGTTGTTCGAGTAAGTTTCGTACTTTTTCAATATCTAATAAAACAGTTTCGGGATTAATATCTGCAAAGACAACTTCGCCACCACAATAACGCACACAATTTGCCGAAGCCGAGAACGTAATTGGAGTAGTAATAACTTTCGATGTCGAATTTACCCCCAAAGCCATGCAAGAAATATGCAAAGCGGCTGTACCATTTGCTACCGCAACGGCATATTTACAACCAATATATTGGGCAAAAGCTGTTTCAAATTCAGCAACTTTAGGTCCTGATGTTAAAAACGGAGATTTAAGCGTTTCGATGACGGCTGCTATATCTTCGTCAGTAATATGTTGTTTTCCGTATGGAATCATTGATGAATAATATTGATAAGGTTTCTTTTAGACAACTCTTGTATTACTTCTATTCTTGCTGTAAAGTTACGAATTAAGTAGCCAATGGACAATAAACGCCCTAAATAAGAATAACCCACACTATTTACACAATGGCAAATAATGTGGGCTATTGCTAAACTATCTGTCGATTATAAAAGTGTGCTTGGACAAACATAAGCTGTTTTAGGAACTTCGGTTTTAGAAATGGCAGCGAATCCTCCACGAACGTCCGAAAAATTATCCCAGCCTCTTTGTTTTAGAATGGAGGCCGCAATCATGCTTCGGTAGCCACCCGCACAATGCAGAATAAATGCCTTATCTTTTGGAAATTCCGCTAAATGTTCATTAATGACATTGAGTGGAATATTAATTGCGTCAATGATATGTTCGGATGCAAATTCGCTTTTCTTTCTTACATCAATTATGAGCGGCTGTTCGCTTTTGTATGTTTCAACAAATTCTTCAATCGAAATTCTGTTAACTGTTTCTACGTCTTTTCCTGCCGATTTCCATGTCTCAAAGCCACCTTTCAAGAAACCAATGGCGTGGTCGTAGCCTACACGAGCCAATCGAGTGATGGTTTCTTCTTCTTTCCCTTCATCGGTTACAAGTAAGATTTCTTGCTTAATATCAGGAATTAATTCACCAACCCACATCGCAAAATTGCTATCCAGACCAATATTAATACTATTTGGGATGAAGCCTGCGGCAAAATCATCCGTTTGGCGGCTATCTAAAATCAAAGCATCGGTTTCGTTGGCAATTAATTCAAATTCAGTGGCCGAAAGTGCTTTTTCTCCTCTGTCTAAAACCGTATCAATACTTTCATAACCTTTGATATTCATCAAAACATTTTTCGGGAAATAGGCTGGGGGTGTAGTAAGACCAGTTAAGACTTCTTTTATGAATTCTTCTTTGGTCATATCGGCACGCAAAGCATAATTAAATCTTTTCTGATTGCCGAGTGTGTCGGTTGTTTCTTTGCTCATGTTTTTACCACAAGCACTACCTGCACCGTGATTTGGGTAAACTATTAAATCATCTGATAATGGCATGATTTTATTACGAAGTGAATCAAAAAGATACCCTGCCAATTTTTCTTGTGTCAAATCTGCAACGACGTGTTGAGCCAAATCTGGGCGGCCAACATCACCGATAAAAAGCGTATCACCAGTTATTAAACCATGTTCATTGCCGTTTTCATCAATGAGCAGATAGGTTGTGCTTTCCATGGTGTGGCCAGGTGTGTGGATGGCTTTTATTTTGCAAGCACCGATTTCAAAAATCTGATTGTCTTCGGCAACAATGGCTTCAAAAGAAGGTTTAGCAGTGGGGCCATAAACTATTTTTGCACCTGTTTTTTGGGCTAAATCAAGGTGTCCACTCACAAAATCTGCGTGAAAGTGCGTCTCAAAAACATATTTTATCGTTGCTCCATCCTTTTTCGCTCGATTGATATAGGGTTGAACTTCACGGAGTGGGTCAAAAATGGCAGCCACTCCATTACTTTCAAGATAATAGGCCGCATGGGCTAAACAACTCGTATATATTTGTTCGATTTTCATTGTTTTATTTTTTGAATGATTAAATGATACTATTTTCATATAAATAGAGAAAATAATTCATTCAAGGACAACGACTGTAGCAACGATAATTCATTGTAATTCAGGTGTTTGTATTGAATTTATTGAATCAAAGTTTGTGTAATTTTGCGGCCAAAAAAATGAGTAAAATCATGTTTATTGATTTATACCATCATTGCACTAAAAAGTACTGATAAACAAAAAAGGAGACTTAAGTCTCCTTTTTTGTTATTTTGCACCTCGTTTTTCGGGATGATAGCTGTCGAAGAAATTGAGCCAGATGGTTCGAGAAAGTCGATAATAAACAGGCACAAGGAATGCCGTGATAATAACGTAAATTGTCATTAAAGCCCACCCTTCGAGGTATTGGTCGAGTAAAACAAAATAGGCGACAATAGCTGTAACAAATAAGGCAATATTGAGCATATAACTCACATACATTGCACCAAAGAAAAAGCCCATTTCTTTTTCATAACGTAATCCACAATGTGAGCAATTTTTGTGAATAGCCGACATGTTTTTATAAGGATTTCGGGTTTCAAAAATGTCACCCTCGTGGCATCTTGGACATTTCATCGCAAAAATGCTATATAATTTTGAACCTTTGCCAAACATCTATTTAATGTAATTTTTTACTATTAGAATTTAATTTCGGTGCAAATTTCGGTAGAATTATTTACTTTTTTATAGGCTTTTCCATTTATTGTGTAGTACTTTTTAGCTATTTTCATTCTTTAGTATCTGTAAAAAGTACTAAGGCTTACTTCGGTAATCTACTATTTGCGAAATTTGATAATGAATGCCCTAAGAAGTAATAAAAACGGGAGACCATGCTGAAATAAATCAAACCAGTCAAGGGGCTTCATGCCTACGGCACCGCCCATAAGCCAACGAAGTTTTCCAATAATATGAGGCTCGGGAACGAATGGGGCTAAACCTAAAGTAAGGCTCACAACGAGCCATAATTTCCAATTATTGAGTGTTGGATTCATTTTTTTAGCGGTTGATTAAGCGAAATTGTTCAGGCGTTGAACCTACTTCTTTTTTGAAAACTCTGATAAAATACGAACAATCGTCATAGCCCAAATAATAGGCCATTTCACAAACCGAAATGGAAGAATGTAACAAAAGGCGTTTGGCTTCTAATACCACTCTATCTCTAATGAGTTCGCCTGCCGTTCGGCCAACTGTTTTTGTGCAAATGGCATTCAGATAATTGGCGGTTATATTGAGTTTATCGGCAAAATCTTTTACTGATTTATATTCTTTGAAATGCTTTTCGATGAGCGTCTCAAAATTTCTGATTTTTGAGACATTGAGTTCAGTGCTATCGCCTTTATAAAACGGTTCATAAACCCTAATTGAATGAATCAAAATCATTTTTAGTAATGATTTTATGAGTGTGTCTCGGTGCGGTTGATTGGCTTGGAATTCATAAATAATTTCTTCAAAAAGGTTTTCAATGCGTTGACTATCTTCTTCCGAAAATACAATCATTGGAACACCATTATTGTTATTATTGAAAAAGGGTAATGCTTGAAGTGAAAGCCCTTTTTCGATGACTTCATAAAATTCTTTCTTGAAAAAAAGCGTGTATCCAATGGTTTCAGCACTCAACTCCCACTCATGCACTTGCCCATCGTTCATAAAAAATAGTTGCTTTGGCTCAACTATAAACCGCTTAAAATCAATATCATGTGTGCCGCTACCTTGCTTGATATAAATCAGATTAAAGAAGTCATGTCGGTGCGGAAAGTCGGCCGATGAGAGCGTTTTTATGTGGTCTTCTAATCGGCGGATATCAAGTTTCATTGAGATGTTTTTATCGCACGAATTAAGCTGTTCGATGGTAATGATTGGAATCGACTTTTGCATGATTTCTCAGAAGTTATAGTTTAAAACTACATTAAAATTCGTCATAGTTGCGAAAACGTATAGCCCGAAACGAACTGAAATACAATTTTGTGTTTTTCGCCATTATCAGTTGGTGCAAAAACGTAAATACTTGATAGAAAGGAGACTAAGGAAAGTGTTTTTTTTTTTTTTTTTTGATTAGCCATTTAGGATTTTGTTTGTTGAGATTTATTTTTGAGAGTTTCTTCTTTCTTTTTTTGTTCTTTCTTGAAATCATCAATTGGTTTGAATGGGCCAAATTTGTGTTGTTCTTCAGAAAAACTATCTGAATATGGGCCAAATGGGTGGTCGATTGGCTTGCCCGAAATATTTGGCCAATCCTTACTTAAATCTTTTGATGGTCGAGGTCGAGAATTGACATAAGCGGCAATATCCCATGCTTCTTCGTCTGATAATTGTGGTTTTTCGTAGGTTGCTCCAAAAGGCATATTTGTTTTGATATAGCCCGCAAAGCGAGAAAGACGAAATAATCCAGCACCTACATTATACGAGTGTTGCCCCCAAAGTGGCGGATAAGTATAAACTAAGCCATCAGCACTTTTCACCCCTTCACCATTTTGACCATGGCAACTTACACACTTTTGCTCATAAGCTACCTGTCCTTTAGCTGGGTCGGCTGCCCGATTTAAAAATTTAAGTTTCCAAATGCCAGTTCCATTCGGAATTGAGTCTTTGGGTACTGACTGACCTAAAAATTTTATGTAACTCACGATGGCACGCATTTCAAGGCTGCTACTGTCAAGTCCTCGACCATTTAGGCTGCGTTCCATGCAGTCGTTCACACGCTTTACGATACTTTCTTTTGAACCCGAACGCTCTCTAAATTTCGGATAAGTTGAAGCAACAGCTCCATAGTTATTGCCCCAAACCCTTGAGCCTGCATCTAAATGGCAGTTTTGACAATTCATTCCATTGGTTTGCTGGGCTACTTTACCATTCGGCCCTAAATAGTAGGCAGTATTGGCAATCAATTCTCGACCATATTTTATCAATTCGGGGTTGGGTTCATGCACCACTGCATCCATGCTGATGAGTTTCCAAACTGATTTTTCGGGTTTATAAGTTTTTTTTTCTGTAATTTCAGTCGTCGAAGTTGTAGTTTCTGAATAAAAAATTCCTGTAAAATACCCAACCAAAAGAACGAGTAAAAATATAGAACTGCCTAATATCCAGATAATTAGATGGAGTAATTTTCCGAAACTTGCTAATTCTGTCTTTTCTAAATTCTTCATGGAAATGTTGTTTTACATAAATTCATAATCATAGCCACACAACTGTGTCAGCAAGGTATCGGGAGCATCGGTCGCAGTAGCTCGTTTTTTGAGTTTGGGTGCAACTGGTGAGTGAACCTTTAAATATTCTTCTACAACATTATGCAGCAAAACCTTTAAATTTTTCGGTTCTTTTACTTTATCTATTCGGCAGAGCGTGTCATCAGGGTCGCCTTCTCTTTCACAGGCAACAATCGAATATTCTTGCTCTAAATTAAGCGTTTTTCCCGAAACCTTTACCCAATTTAATCTTTTTCCAGAGTCTTTTTCGATAGTAAAGTTGACTTCCATACCCGAAAACCGAACAAACCAGCCTCCAAAACGCTTCGATGGGTCTTTGGCAAACGCATTTTGAAGTTCTTTTTCGAGCCATTCCCAAACTTGTTTGCCTGTTATTTTAGCCGATTTTGCCTCGCTATCAAGCGGAAGCATATTCCACAGAAATTCTCGTGTGATTGGAATTAAACCCGTTTTGGGGTCGATGCTCGAAAGTGGCTGACAAAATCTAAAGCCATTAGAAAGGGCAATATCGGGTTGGAATTTCCACATAATAGCATCGGTTATGAGATTATCCATTGGTGTTTCCATAACAAAATACCGTACTAATGGCATCTTGCTTGTACCAATAACTTCGTTCATTTTAGCTGTCAATGGAGCGTAAGCCGCCTCAATCAAAGTAGTCATTTTTTTGTCAGCTTTAAATTTCTCAGCATCAACATCTAAAAGTTGATAAGTGAAATCTTTTAATTTACCGTTCTCGAGATTTAAGTCCAGTTTTCCGAGAAATGAACCAAAAGCACCACATTCGACGACACTGGCATATTTGCCCTTGATTGGCTTGCGTAAACGCTCGTGTGTATCAGCCCCAATAATGAATTCTGCCCCTGCGATGGCAGGGTTATTGGCTAAGCCTACTTGCTGGGCAAGCCCTATGTGTGTCATGACCAAGATAATTTCACAACCTTCCGACTCTTTCAGAAATTTTATATACTTGGCTATGTTTTTTTCGGGATGTTCAAAGGTCAAACCTTCACTAAATGCAGGTGGTTGGCGTTTAGGCGTGAGGTGGTCGGTATAACCAATAAACCCAACTTTTAGGCCAGCTACGTATTTTATCCAATAGGGCGGAAAAACCAACTCTCCATTGAAAGTATCATTGGTTTTATGCCACATATTTGCACAAATCTTGGCGGCATTTGTATGCCCCATATCATAGAGCATTTTTTTCTTTTTATAAACCACTTCCCAATTCCCTGGCAACATCAAGTCATAGCCCAAATGATTGAAAATCGGAATGAGTGCTTCGCCCTCGGTAAACTTAGAAACAGCATGCCCATGAAAAAAATCGCCACCATCATAAACAATGGTATTGTTAGGGTTTTGCTTTTTATATTGCTCAATCATGGTTTTTAGCACTGCTAAACCTCCACGTTTTCTATAAACTGCCTGACCATTTTCCCAGAAAAACTCATCATGTGTATGGATTTGTGCATGAATATCGGATGTAATGAGTAGCGTTATGGTATTTTCTTTCTTTGCAATATCTTCGCTCGATTCTTCTATTGAAGCAGCATGGGAACTTTGACCCAATGCCAAACCAATACCCGATAGCAGTGATTTTTTTAGGAAACTTCGCCGAGGTGGGGGGGAGATGGTTGCAATGCTATTTTCCATGTTTTATAGAGGTTGGTTGAATGTTGGAAGTATAAAAAAGGAGGTTAGAAATGCAATATGCTATCAACTAACCTCCTGAAAATCATTTGAGTTGCTCAATTAATGAGGCAATTTATTATTGAATGCTCCGTAGAGCCAAGTACCTGCAACTGCACTGAAAAAAGTGACTGTAATGGCCAAAAATCCACTACCGATTTGAGCAAATAATGGTCCAGGACAAGCACCCGTAATAGCCCAACCGAGTCCGAATATTAAGCCGCCGTAGATTTGCCCTTTATTGAAAGTTTTATCTGGAATCGAAACGGTTTCGCCCGCTAAAGTCTTTATATTGAAACGTTTAATAAGCTGTACCGAAATTAGGCCAACTACAACGGCCGTGCCGATGACGCCATACATGTGGAATGATTGCAAGCGAAACATTTCTTGGATTCTGAACCATGAAACAATTTCAGCTTTTACGAACACAATTCCGAAGATTGTTCCTACAATTAAGTATTTAATATTGCTTGCGAGACTCTCTTTTTTTAATTGATTATTGGGTGCTTCACACACAAATTCTTCGACTACGATATTATCAGTATTTGTTTTGGTCATGATTAGAATAGTTTAAAGATGTAAGGCATAATTAAGTGTGTCATGGCGAAACCTCCAACCATAAAGCTGATAGTGGCAATTAATGAAGGTAATTGCAGATTCGATAAACCCATGATTGCGTGACCAGACGTACAGCCACCCGCATATCGAGTTCCGAAACCTACCATCAAGCCGCCCACTACGAAGAAAATTAAGCCTTTTAGCGTAAAAATATTTTCTACACTAAAAATATCAGCGGGCATCATTGCCGAGAAATCTGTTACACCCAATGCTTTTAAATCTTTTACCGTGTTTTCATTGACGATAAATTCATTTGGATTCGATAAGAATTGATTGGCAATAATTCCACCCAAAAGCACACCTACCACAAAAAACAAATTCCAAATTTCATTTTTCCAATTGTATTTGAAATATGAAATATTAGCTGGAAAACAAGCAGCACAAATATGACGAAGCGATGAGGAAATTCCGAATGTTTTATTGCCTATCAGTAATAATGTGGGTACTGTTAATCCAATCATAACACCTGCTACTGCCCAATGCCATGGTTGTTTAATGAGTTCTATCATAATTTCTTAGATTTTTACTTTTTACGTTTGATATTGTTAATACTATAGTTTATAATTAGAGTTTACAGAAAGGTAAGGTATAAAATTGACCTTACCTTTTTTATTCATTCTACCCTAAGCATTACTTATTTTCTTTAAACTTTTAGTTTCGATTGACAAACAAAGTTAGAGCGTGGTACTTCGGTTTTGGTAATTGCAGTAAACCCACCAGCTATATCTACGATGTTATCATACCCACGAGATTTCAAGATTGATGCCGCAATCATGGAGCGATAGCCACCTGCACAGTGAATATAATTAGTATCATCCTTTGAGAATGCCGCCATATTATTGCTCAAATAGGCCAACGAAACACATTCGGCTTCTTCCACGTGTTCGGCACGGTATTCGGTTTCTTTTCTTACATCTTTCACCAAAAGTTTACCTTCTTTTTCGGCATATACTTTGGCAAAATCTTCTGCCGAAATAGATTCAATCGTATCTACTTCTTTGCCTGCTGCAATCCAAGATTTGATACCACCTTGCAAATATCCTACGATATTATCATAACCAACTCTTGAAAGACGAGTGATTACTTCATCAATGTTTTCTTCGTCAGCAATAAACAAAATTGCTTGCTCAATGTCGGTCAGAAGTGTACCAACCCACGGAGCAAAGTCGCCTTTGATACCGATATTGATTGAATTTGGAACAAAACCATCTTTGAAAGTTTGAGCCGCACGAGTATCAATCATTACGGCACCGAGCTCGTTGGCTGCTACTTCAAAAGCTTCGGGCGAAAGTGCCTGTATGCTTGTTTTTACAGCATCAATGGTTTTAGCTCCCGTTTTGTTAATCATTACGTTTTTCGGGAAATAGTAGGGTGGAGGCGTAAGTCCATCCGTTACTGCTGCAATAAACTGCTCTTTACTTTGTGGTTGAAGGGCGTAATTTACTTTTTTCTGATTTCCCAAGGTGTCAAACGTTTCTTTGCTCATGTTTTTGCCACATGCCGACCCCGCACCGTGAGCAGGATAAACAATCAACGTATCAGGCAATGCCATGATTTTGGTGTGCAAAGAAGTGTAGAGATAACCCGCCAAATCCTCGATAGTAAGGTTTGATTTCTGAGCCAAATCTGGGCGACCAACATCACCGATAAACAAAGTATCGCCTGTGAAAATACAATTTTCAACTCCATTTTCATCGATTAATAAATAACATGACGATTCCATTGTGTGGCCTGGTGTGTGAAGCACTTTGATTTTGATTTTTCCGATTTCAAAAACTTGCTCATCTTCAGCAATAATACACTCAAACGCTGGCGTAGCTTTTGGACCATAAACGATTGATGCACCTGTTTTTTGAGCCAATTCTACGTGGCCCGAAACAAAGTCGGCATGAAAGTGAGTTTCGAAAATATATTTGATTTTAGCGTTATTTTTTTCGGCCTTATTTACATAAGAGTGTACTTCACGAAGTGGGTCAATGATGGCTACTTCGCCTGCTGACTCAATATAATATGCTCCTTGTGCGAGACATCCTGTATAAATTTGTTCTACTATCATTGTTCTAAAGTGCTTTATTATTATTGGTTCTGTGCGTTTGTTTATGCGATTGTTATTTTTTTGAAACTGCAAAAAATAAAATTTTGTATCGTAGAAAATGGTGTAATATGGTCAACGGTTATACATTTTATTTTATCAAAAAATGCCATTAAACGTTCGGTCATTGAATTTTCAGAATACTGCTTTATTTCAATTCCGCTACATTTTAGCGGCCCTTGCTCCGAAAATGTGCCTAAAATCAACACTCCCGTTGTTTTTATACCTTTCTGGATAGATTGTATATAATTTGAGATTTCGTTTTCTTTCGTCAAAAAATGAAAAACGGCTCTATCGTGCCAAAAATCATATTGTTCGTTTGGCTCAAAGGTGGCAATATCAGCAATAATCCACTTTACTTTTGCTGCTCGGTCGCCCAAACGCTCTTGTGCTTTTTTGAGTGCGGCTTCCGAAATATCGAGTACCGTTACGTCTTCATAGCCTAAATCGAGCAGATGGTCAACCAGATAGCTGTCTCCACCACCGATGTCAATTATTTTTGCTGTTTTTTCTACTTTAAATTCGTCTAAAAAACTGAGCGATGTTTCGGGTTTAGCTTGATACCAGCTAACTTCAGTGACATTTTTGGTTTGGTAGATATTTTCCCAATGTTTTTTTCTTTCTATCTCATTCATCGTAAAGTTAGGGTTTATGCGTGATGAAAAAATAATTCTTTAGTAATAATATAAAGCCCCATAACCAATACAAAATACCCGAAGGCTGGTTTGAGTTTATTATCAGCTACTTTCTTCGAGAGCATACTTCCTACAACAATTCCGATAATTGCTACAACAGAGAAATTGCCCAAAAAGTGCCAATTTATGGCTTCATTTCCCTTTACATCACCCATAAAGCCAATCAGAGATTTTAAAGCAATAATAACTAAGGAAGTGCCAACAGCTTGTTTCATAGGTAGTTTCGCTAAAACAACTAAGGCTGGAATTATCAAAAATCCACCACCTGCACCGACAAGCCCAGTGATTGTACCAACGACCAACCCTTCAATCAAAATTAGAGGATAATTATATGCAATTTCGCCAACATTTTTTTCCTTACATTTTTTACATTCACGAATCATTGTATAGGAGGCAAAGACCATCAGAACTGCAAAGAAAATCAGAATCAAGATTGGTTTTGTGAGCGAAAAACTGCCTATCGTAAAAATCTGTTCAGGAATAAGTGGCACTAAATACATTCGAGTTAGGTAAACACTAATAATTGATGGAATACCAAAAACGATTGCTGTTCGCCAATGGACATTTCCTTGTGCTATATGACTAAATGAACCAATCAAACTTGTGAGTCCAACGATGAAAAGTGAGTAGGCTGTTGCCAAAACGGTATCGACCGAGAATAAATATACCAAAATAGGTACTGTCAGAATTGAGCCGCCTCCACCAATTAAGCCGAGGGTTAATCCCATCATTAATGCCCCAATAAAACCAAGTATTTCCATGCGTTTATGTAATTTGTACTATAAAAAAAGTAATTTATCTGATACTCTATTTGTTTTATCTATTTAATATGTATATATGATAATTTATTCATATATTTGAGTAAAAAAATATCACATATTACATTCGCAATTTTCGATGCAGCTTAAAAGTTTGGTGATTTCATGTTCTTTGAGTGAATAATAGACATTCAGCCCATCTTTATGGGATTTCAGAATACCACGTAATTTCATGTTTATCAAATGGTGCGAAATCAGAGATTGTTCACAATTCAGTGTTTCGCAGATTTCGTTTACGGTTAGATTGTCTTGAATATCCAATAACTGAATGATAGCCAAACGTGTAGGATGAGCCACAGCTTTTAATATATAAGCTGCTTTTTCATATTTTTCTTTGTTGATTTTTATGTCGTTTGCTTCTGCTATCATTGTTGTTTTAGATTACAATACAAATATATGATACTACTTTCATATAGTGAATACAATTTTCTTAAAATCAGTAAATTATACTGCAAGAAACATAAAATATTGTATTTGAAAAGATTAAAACTCTTTTGAAAACTTATTTTCTAATAGTTTTTCTTTAAATGCCGACCTAAAAGTATAGGCGAATGTAAGCATGATAGCTCTTGTATCTGCTTTTTGCGTGCGATTACTCACAAAATCAGTAGTGAAGTTTTTTGAGCCACTTTTCAAAGTATTGAATACATCAACGACAACTAATCCGAGTCGGGCATTGCCTTTGCCAAGTTTTTGTTGGAATCCTAAATCTACGTTATACAACGGAATGAGTCGTCCCTGTGGGGTAGTAGCTGCCGAGTTATAATTCCCAATTACCTGTAGTTTCCCGCCTTTACTCAAGACAAAGTTATTAATGAGCTTACCATACCAGTTGAATGAATTCTGAATAGCATCAGAAGAAATATTGCTTCCGTTTAGTTTTTGTTGAAAGAACGTAACACTCGCATTCAAATCATAAAACCTATTTGCTTTAGCTGTGAAGATATTTTCAAAGCCATAACTGTCGGCTGAGCCAATATTCATGGGCATATTTAGCACAATGCCATTGGCTTGTTGCTGGAAAAAGTTTCGGATGGTATTTTTTGAGTGTCTATAAAAAACATTGGTTGAAAGCGTAACGTCTTTCCATTCTCGATTATAGCCCACTTCGAGGGCTTGAATGATTTCGGGTTTTAAGTTTGGATTTCCGCTGTGAGGATTCAAGGCATCGGTTATGTCAATGAATGGATTGAGCTGTCCCAATCGTGGACGATTGATGCGTTTTCCGTAAGAAATCTTCCAAAACTCATCGGGCTTGATAAAATAGCTGAAATTTGCCGTTGGAAATAATTTTAGATAATCATTTGTAAACTTTGTACTTAAATTTTGAGTTTCGCCGCCATTATTTACTTTTTCGGCTCTTAATCCCAACTCATATTTCCATTTTTGCTTGTCTTTTTCACCCAAATAGGCATGATACAGCCCATAAAGTGCGTGTATTTGTTCATTAAAATTGAAAATGTTGCTGGCAGCGGTATTAATCAGATAAACTGCTCCGACTTTATTTGAAGATTCATAATCGGTTTTAATGGAGCGAAAAGTACCTTTATACCCTGTTTCTAAAAAACTCTTTTCCGAAACTGGAAAGGTATAATCGAGCATAGCATTTGAAATAGTACCGTTTTCATAATTATGTGTTTTTTGAAAAAGTGTTTCGCCTAAATTCGTCAAGTTTTCGCTCAAATTTTGAGTTGAAATATCTGTATTTTCTTTACCATTTTCGATAGAAGTTGTAAAATTAGCCGATAAAGACTTTTGTGGATTTATAAATTTTCTTGTGTAATTCAAAGCAAATTCGGCTACTTTTGCATGGCGAAATTCTCCTGAATAGCGGTCATTTCCTGAATTATAGCTGTTATTTTGCTTGTAAATCAAACTTTGCAGGTCTTCAAGGTTATCTTGCCCTTCTAAATTACCGATGGCTTCCAACGAAAATGAGTTTTGGGTGTTGGGCGAAAAATCTAAGTTTAGTTTTAGGTTTTGTAAACGTTCAACTCGTTCATCATTTCTATCCTGATTGATTTGATAACTTTCGGATAAATTATAGTTTGTTCGATTACCCGTTATGTGCTTTGTTCTTCCAGCAAAACGGTTGTCGTATCCTAAGCCAATATTCCATTTTCCAGCTTTATGATTCAGCAAAACCGAACTGTTTACCCTGCTTCGTGAACCCATGCCTGCCCCTAATGCGATAGCTCCATTTGTGCCATTTTGGGTGTTTTTTTTGAGCCGAATATTGATAATTCCACTTTCGGCATTGGCATCATACTTGGCTGAAGCACTATTAATGATTTCGATGCTTTCAATACTACTGGCAGGAATTTGGTCGGCATTTGTAAGGTTAGAGTTACGCCCATTGACTAAAATTAAAGGTGCTTTACCTCGAAGTGTGATACCTCCATCGGCATCAACGGCTACGGTTGGCGTATTTTTTAATAAGTCAGTGGCTGTTCCTCCGATTTGAGTAATATTGGCTGCAGCATTTACAATAAAACCTTCACTTGTTTTTTCGATGAGTTTCTTTTGCGAAGTGACGACGACTTCGTTCAAAAGTTTTTCGTCGCTCTTTATCTTCAGATTTTCCAAATTTAAAACCTCATTTTCTACAGAAATGTGTTGCGAAAGAGTCTTGTAACCAATTAGGCTAACTTTGACGATGTAATTGCCCCATTCAATTTTCTCGAAAGCAAATTTTCCCAGCGAATCAGTATTCGTAAGATGTACGATTTTTGTCGAATCGGGGATTTTAGCCAGTGTTACGCTCGCAAATTCGACAAATTGCTTGTTATCAGAGACTGTACCAATAATTTTGCCTGATTTTTGAGCAAAAATATTTAGACTTATGACACTAAATAAGAGGATATACGTATATTTAAATGAATGCTTGAAATTCGAAATAATAGCCATTTTTGGTATTTTATATAAAGCAAAGATACAATTATGTTACTTTGATATATATTTTGGCAAATTAATTCGAGATTAAATTTTTTAATAGATACACAAAAGCCTTACAGAAATGACTCTGTAAGGCTTCTAATGTATTGGTATTTCAATTATTTACCCTGTGCTTCCACAACAGCAATGGCTACCATGTCCACAATTTCACGCACGGTACTACCCAATTGAAGTACGTGAACAGGTTTCTTTACACCCAATAAAATCGGTCCGATTTTATCAATATTGGCTACTTCTTTTACAATATTGTAAGCAATATTTGATGACGAAAGATTCGGGAATATCAATGTATTAGCACGCCCATCGACTAAATCGCTGAATGGGTGATTTTCTTTCAATAAATCAATGTCGAATGGTAAGTGTGCTTGCATTTCGCCATCGACAATCATTGTTGGGTGTTTATCCTTCAAAATTGCTACCGCTTTTTGCATTTTTGCAGCATCTTCTCCATCGGCACTTCCGAAGTTAGAGTAAGTTAATAAAGCGATTCTTGGCTTGATATTGAACTTTTCTACTTCTTTAGCTGCCAATTCGGTAATCTCAACTATTTCTTCGGCAGTTGGATTGAAGTTTACGGTCGTATCGGCCAAGAAAAGTGGACCAAAACGACTCATTAAAATATACATGCCTGAAACTTTCTTGACACCATCCTGGCGACCAATAATCTGTAAAGCTGGACGAATCGTTTCTGGATAATTTCGAGTCATACCGCCAATCATGGCATCAGCTGCGCCTGTTTCAACCATCATCGCACCAAAATAATTTCGGTTACGCATCAACTGCATTGCCTCAAAATGGTTATAGCCTTTACGTTTACGTTTTTCATAGAAAATTGCTCCGAATTTTGCCAATTTATCTTCTTGTTCGGGCGAACGTGAGTCGATGATTTCGGCATAAGGCAAATCAATACTATTTTCTTCGAGTAACTTCGTGATTTTGGCTACATTTCCAAGTAAGATTGGCGTTGCAATTTTCTCGTCTTGTACTTCTTGTGCTGCCTTCAGAACTGTTAAGTTTTCGGCATCGGCAAAAACCACACGTTTAGGATGAAGTTTTGCTTTGTTGGTGATAACCTTTTTGAGTGAGTTATCTTGACCTAAACGTTTTGCCAGTTGCGTATCGTAAGCTTCCCAATCGGTAATCGGAAACTTCGCCACGCCACTATCCATCGCTGCTTTGGCCACTGCTGGAGCAACAGTTGTTAGCAAACGTGGGTCAACAGGTTTTGGGATGATGTACGTTCGGCCAAATGAAAGATTGGTTTCGCCATAAGCCAAGTTTACGACATCTGGTACTGGTTTTTTAGCTAAATCGGCCAATGCACGTACGGCGGCCAGTTTCATTTCTTCGTTGATAACCTTTGAGCGAACATCTAAGGCACCACGGAAAATATACGGAAAACCAAGCACGTTATTCACTTGATTTGGGTAATCCGAACGCCCAGTTGCCATGATAATATCTTCACGAGCAGCAATCGCATCTTCGTAAGAAATCTCAGGAGTTGGGTTGGCCATAGCAAAAACAATTGCATCTTTTGCCATTGATTTCACCATGTCTTGCTTCAAAATATTGCCTTTTGAAAGTCCGACAAACACATCGGCACCGACTAATGCTTCAGTTAATGTGGTTTCGGCCGGCATATTATCATTAGCAAATTCTATTTTCTTTCCATCCAAATTCGTGCGGCTTGGGTGAATTAGACCTTTGCTGTCGAACATAAAAATGTTCTTTTTATCAGCACCGAGCGAATTATATAAGCGAGTACAAGAAATTGCCGAAGCCCCTGCTCCATTGATAATAATCTTTACTTGGGAAATATCTTTTTCTACTAATTCGAGGGCATTCAATAACGCTGCTGACGAAATAATGGCAGTGCCATGCTGGTCATCGTGCATTACTGGAATATTTAGCTCTGCTTTTAGACGTTCTTCGATTTCAAAACATTCAGGAGCAGAAATATCTTCGAGGTTTACACCACCAAAAGTTGGTTCAAGAATTTTTACGGTACGAATAAATTCTTCTACATCTTTGGTATTTAATTCAATATCAAATACATCAATATCGGCATAAATTTTAAATAAAAGTCCTTTTCCTTCCATTACGGGCTTACTTGCCGCAGCTCCAATATCACCCAAACCCAAAACTGCCGTTCCGTTTGAAATTACAGCCACAAGATTGCCCTTCGCCGTATATTTATAAACGTCTTCGGGGTTTTCAAAAATCGCCATACATGGGTCGGCCACACCAGGAGAATACGCCAAAGATAAATCTTTTTGGGTAGCATATTCCTTGGTCGGAATCACTTCAATTTTACCAGGACGGCCTTTGGCATGGTAATGGAGAGCCTCTTCTTTTAAATTTTGTTTACTCATTTTTCGAATAAAAGGTTGTTTGATGATGCTAAGGTAATGCCGAAAGCTTTTGGGTTGAAAGAAAAACTATCTTTTTTTGAATAATTAACTGTTTTTGCTTAGAAAAAAGCTTTTCAAATGCTTACTTACTTATTTTTGATGTTATCTTTCACAATATCTTCATAATCAGCCACGTGAGCAAAGGCTACATTCATCTTGGCACGGTCGAATTCGTTTTCGTTGTTTGAAATCCAAATGGTTGCTACACCGTTTCCTATAAAGTTAGTAATGGCCCGAGCTTCTGACATAAATCTATCAACACCTAAGAGTAGAGCTAAACCTTCTACTGGAATTACTTTTAGGGCTGTTAGCGTTGAGGCCAGTACAATAAATCCGCTACCCGTTACACCCGCTGCACCTTTCGATGTCACCATCAAGATACCAATAATTGTAAGCATTTGTTGCAAATCAAGGTGAACATTGAAAACTTGTGCCAAGAAAATAACTGCCATTGAAAGATAAATTGTTGTACCGTCAAGATTGAAAGAATATCCTGCTGGAACAACCAAACCGACGACCGATTTTGAGCAACCCATTTTCTCCAATTTTTCCATTAATGAAGGTAAAGCTGCTTCTGATGAGGACGTTCCGAGGACAATCAATAATTCTTCACGAATGAATTTCAAGAATTGCCAAAGGCTAATTTTATAGTATTTCAAGATAAAATGAAGTACCACGAATACAAAAACCGCCATTGTGCAGTAAACCGTTCCCATTAGTTTGGCAAGTGGAAGAAGGGTTTTGATACCGTATTTGGCAATCGTAAAAGCCATACCTCCAAACGCACCGATTGGGGCAAAAAGCATGACTTTATGCAACGCCCAAAATACTTTTTTAGAAATCGGTGCAAGAAAATCGACAACTTTTTGGCGACCCGCATATTTGCTAATCACAATTCCCAAAACAATAGCAAGAACCAACACTTGGAGCGTGAGATTATCTAAAAAGAATTTCAGCCAGCTAAATTCGGTCGCATTTTTAGTATATTTGGAAATATCGCCTCCTGCGATTCTATCGGTAACGACGCCATCGCCTGGACGAATGATGTTGGCTACTACTACACCAACAATCAAGGCAATCGTTGTTACGACTTCAAAATAAATCAAGGCTTTTGCTCCCACTTTTCCGACTTTTTTCAAATCGCCCATCGAGATAATTCCGAGTGTGATGGTCAAGAAAATAATTGGATTGATGAAAAGTTTGACAGTACTGATGAAAATACTGCTTAAAAACTCACTAAAAGTATTCTTAATTTCAAAATCTGAAATGAGTAAGTTTTGCTTAAAGCCTTTTTCAAAAAGTGTATGTAGGGCAAATTCTGGATTGTAGTGACCCAGTAAAATACCACTAATTATGGCAGTTAGTACCCAAAAGGTTAGGTTGGTAAAGAGTTTTTTCATTTGAAAATTATAGTTCAGTAGTTTTTAGGATTGATGCTGTTTATCTTCAAAAACAAAGTAATAAAAAATACCAAATCATGGCTGTAATCAAAGATAATGGAATACTTATTCCAATCATTAAACTTGCCAGTGTTGGGTTTAATTTATGATTAATTGCGATAATTGAAGCGGTATTCATTGAGCCTAACGCAGCTCCAACTACGCACATTTTGCCTATCCAAGCATTTTCTCGCAATAAGATATTTTCTTGAAGCAATATAAGGTATAATACAAAGATTATCAATGGAGCAATGAATAGTTTGAAAAATAAACCTATCAATAGTGGTTTTTGTGCAAGATTTGCTCGGTCAAATTTTATTTGAAGTCCAACCGAAAGTAAAGCCAAAACCGTAAACGGACTACCGAGTTTCTGCAAAATATTACTAAAATGCTCTGAAAAATGAAAGTCAACTATGTTTAAGATTACTGCTATGCAAAAAGCGACAAAAGGAGGAAATGTAAATATGCTTTTGACGATTTTCTGTATTGAAGGCTCAGATGATGAATAATACGAGGCTGTCATGATTCCGAATGTTCCGCAAACCACAAACGAGCCTGCTTGACTCATCAGAATTCCTAATTGTACGCCTTCTTTGCCGTATAATAATTCAAAAATAGGGAACCCCACAAACGAAATACTGCTTATGCCTGCCGTAATTGTTAATGCACCTGTTGTGCTACGGTCAAGATTTAGAATTTTAGCGATGAGGCTGAAAAATAAAAACGAACAAATAAATAGAATGTATGGCATTAGTACAGGCAACACCTGATTCGACTTAAAATTGATTTCGGTTGTATAAAGCAGCGTGAGAGCAGGCAAACATATATTTATGATAATGCCATTTAACCCCAAATAAGCATCTTTCGGGAAGCCTTTGGCTCGTTGGAGGATTCCCCCCAACGAAAGGCATACTATCAATAAAAACAGGTTAGTCATGGCAATTTTGTAATTCCTGTAAATTTTTAAACAAAATTTACAGGAATTAGTTTACTAAAAATTAATTGTGGCATTAGCATAATAAAATGCTCCATTAAACCCAAACTGATTGGCATTTCGAGTATATGGAATCTGACCGTTGGTATATCCTGCAAAGTTAGTCAAAACTTTATCAGGATATACATCAGTGATGTTATTGCTTCCTAAAGTAAGTGAAAACTTAGTAGAAAACGCATACGTTAATGACACATCAATTAAGGTTTTTCCGCCGAAAGTTTGCGTAATATGTGGCTTACCAGTAGGTTTTTCCCAAGCTGTTACAGAACCAAAGTAGGAAGCTCGAACGTTGGCATTGAATTTATTGATTTGATAACCTAACGATGCCAAAATCTTTTGGCGTGGTTGGGCTGTCTCTATCAGACTAATACTGACGGTATCAATCATCAAAATTTTAGCGGTTGTACCTGCTTGCAAAAGACTTGGTGTTGCTTTCTGCGAGGTAAGTTTAGTTTCATTGAAAGTTAGAGCCAAACTTGCTGTAAGTTTACTCTTAGGACTAAATTTATGATTGAAAGTAGTTACAAAGTCGATGCCCCTTGTGCGAGTGTTAATATGATTTGTAAAGAAACGTATTTCGCTAATCCCAGGGAAAAGTGGTTTCAAGGCTGTAATACTATTCACAATCATACGCTCTGAAAGTATAATACGGTCGGTAATATCAATCTGATAAGCGTCTAAAGTAAACAAAAACTTATCGCTCGCTTTGGCCGTAATACCTAAATTATAGTTAAGTGAGTTTTCGGCTTTTGGTTTTTCGATGCCGAGTTGTTCTAAACGTGGGTCAGAATTAGGTAATTGTTTGGTTTGAATAATTGCCCCAGCCTGCACGGTTGAGGTCGTGACACTATTATAGGTTTGCTGCAATGATGGAGCTCTGAAGCCTTTATTAATCGAACCTCTTATTGAAATGCTTTCCGAAAGTTTTAAGCGAGCAGCTAATTTCCCCGAAACATTACTACCAAAATCGCTATAATTTTCGTAGCGAAGTGCGGCTGCTATCAAGAATTTGTTTGTAATGTCACTTTCAACATCAGCATATAAGCCAATATTGCTACGAGTGGCATCGGTTTCGTCGGCAGGGGCAATTCCTGGGCGACCGCTCGAACCTGGGGCTTTGTTTTTGGTAGTTGCCAACGGCCCAACTTGATATGATTCGGCACTACCTTGTTTCAATAAAAACTGTTCGGCTCTAAACTGGCTACCAAAAGCGACATTTGTATTTTTTGTTCCAAGAAGTCCTTTATAGTTTTTCGAGATATTAGCTTCAATCGTTGTCTGGCCAACTGCACTACGGCCTACATAAAATTCGGTTGGAGAATTTGCTCCCATCGAAGGATTTACTGTGTTATTGGCCCATAAATCTAAATAATTATGCCCATAACCTGCACTAAAATCAAGATTCCATCCATCAATCACTTTGCGGTTTAAACCAATAAGTGATGAATAGTCAATGGTTTTTCCTGGTAATTGTGGGGTAAAGCCATCAGGAAAAATTTCGGGGGTTGAGTTGGCATTTGAAGGGTTGGCAATTCTGAAAAAACCAAAAGCCAATACATCTTTCATCGAAACACCACCAAAACTATACAAATTCCATTTTTCATTAATCGGATAACCTAAGTTATAAAATCCTTGATAGGCTGTATTTTGGTTACTACCATACTTTGTTACTTTAAAAGTACCATAGTCACCCCAAACGCCTCTTGTTTTGAGCGTTGCTTCATCAGTAGCTTGGATTGCCGAATAAATACCTGTGTAAGTTCCACCAGCTACTGGTCTTGGATTATAAAAATCCGAGCGGTCTGTGCCATTAGCGTGTTGGTAATGCAGGGTCATGTTTAAATAACTTTTTTCTTTCCCCAACTTAAAACCGTAATTCAATGCACCCATGTAGGTTCCGCCATCCCCCATCTTCGTAACTCCGTACTGTGTTTTGAATGTACCTTTACCTACACTTTTATTTAGCCCTAAATTTACGATACCAGCAATGGCATCAGAGCCATATTGAGCGGCAGCACCATCACGCAAAACCTCAACTCGGTCGAGTGCCAACGATGGAATAGAGTTCATATCGGTGACGACAGTTCCTAAACCAACGGTTACATTAAGATTGAGTGCGGAAAACTGATGACGACGCTTACCATCGACTAAAACCAAAACTTGGTCAGGCGAAAGTCCACGAAGGGTGGCTGGGTCAGCATAATTAGCTACTCCATTGATACCAGTTTTGGCAGAATTAAATGAAGGCGAATTAAATTGCACCATTTGTCCAAGTTCAACTTGGCCAGTTGCTTGCAATTCTTTCGCACTTAGTACATCGACTGGCACTGGACGCTCAACATCGGTGCGGGGCTGTCCACGAGAGCCGATTACAACAACCTCGCTTAGTTGAGAAGTTGTTTCTGCTAAGGTAATATTTACAACGTTGTTTTCTCCAACTGTAATTTCTTGATTTTGATAACCAATAAACGAAAATTGTAAAATTTCACCTTTATCGGCATTTATCTTGAAACTCCCATCAATTTCGGTGCTTGTTCCACGTTTTGTGCCTTTTACTACAATGCTAACACCTGGTAATGTTTCGCCTTTGGCCGATATAACTTTTCCTGTAATTGGGTCAGCTACGGGTAGGGTAGGAATGTCTATGTCAATGGTTTGTGCTTTGGGGTGTTCGGTGGAGGCATTTAATACAATCTGATTACCATATACTTTATAAGAGATATGCAGTGGCGAAAAAAGTTTGCTCAGAACTTCCGAAAACTTCTGATTTTGTACTTGTAAACTGATTCTTTTGTCAGACAAAATAACTTTTGAACTGTAAAAAAACTTTGCATCAGCCACTTTTCCGATTTCGGAAATAGCATCTTGCATACTTACGTTTTGTAAATTTACCGATACATTTTTTTCGAGTAAATCTTGTGCTTTGCTGTCGTGAGCCAAAGACTGCAACGCAAGTACAAATGCGAGAAAGCATTGTGTTAGCGAAATTTTCATCATTTTAAGCAAAAATGCTTGATTGAATAGTGGTTTTTGCATAGGTTTACAATGGTTTTGTTTGATTAACTAAACGGAATGTGTTGCCTCAGATAACATTTGTCGATGGAACTGAGGTAGGTGTTAGCCGAAAGTGTTTCCAGCACTCTCGGCTTTTTTGTAAAAAATTGGTTTTTGGCTTTATATGAAGTTTTGAAAGTTAAATTTTTGAATTATCCACATCCTACTCCACTGACCAAAATACTTGTACCTTTTACTTGGTAGGTGGCATTGAGTGAACGAGTAATGATATCGAGTTTTGTGAAAAGTGGCATTTCAGTTAAATCTCCGTTAAGTGTACATTGTCCAAGCGATTCTCGCTCTAAAACCATTTCTATGCCGTAAGCTTTTTCGAGAGCAATCAGCACTTCATTAAGAGGCACATCTTTGAAATTAAAACTCAGACTTTCTTTATTAATAGTTGTAAGAACTTCTGGCTTTTCGACCAGACCAGTAACAAAATGTTCTTCTTCATCAAAAAATGTTACTTTCAAGTTTGGAGTCAGAATCACGCCATTGTTCTGTTTGTCTTCGGCATCTTTTTCAAAAACCGTTACTTTTCCAGATATTACCGAAACTTCCGATTTTTTCATACTTGGAAAAGCCTTTATATTAAAACTTGTTCCCAATACTTTGGTGGTCATTTTTCCAGTATAAATCAAAAATGGGCGAGTAGCGTCGTGCATCACATCAAAGAATGCTTCTCCTATCAGATTTATTTCTCTAAATTTACTATCCGATTGATTATAAGAAAGTTGCGTTTTGGGCTTCATTATTACTATGCTGCCATCAGGTAAAGTTATTTTGAGTTCTTTTTCCGAAACATTCTCGTATTTTGCCCAGCCAGAAAACGGAATCCCGTTTAAGGATTGAATATTTTTAGTAGATTTATTATAAGTCCAGATTCCGAAAGCCAGTAAAAGCATAGCCGCAGCACTGCTCAAATACCAAACCCAATTGATTTGTCGAGTTTTTGTTTTTGAGGCTGGTGCTATTTTTTCTTTGATTTTTAGATAAAGTTCATTTTCTAAATCAAGTTGTTCTTCATTTGTTAGTTGACTAACTCCATCAAGATTGTTTTCAAACGAATAATACCATGCTTCAACAAGTTCACGTTCTTGTTCGGTGCTTTGGTTATTCAGAAAACGTTCAATTATTTCTTTGTTTAGTATCATCGGGCGGCGTTACGTTTTTATTTGGCTTTCATAGACTAAGTGAAACGAGCAGAAGTTTTCCCCTATACAAAAAACAAAAAAATATAATTATTTTTTGAAATAATTATAAAACACAATCAGGAGTAAAAAGAATAAGGAGTGCAGTATAGTCTTTCAAAGCCCCACGGAGTATTTTTAGGGCTTTTGTCATTTGGTTTTCAACCGTTTTTTCCGAAATATCGAGTCTTTCAGAAATCTCTTTCTGTGAAAGTCCGCTACGTTTTAGTAAGAAAACCTCACGGCAGCGTTCGGGAATTACTTGAAGTGCTTGTTGGTAAGCTTCATTTAACTCATCGAAGGCAACGGCTTGTTCGGTAAAATTATCATCATTTTCATCAAGGTTTAATGTGGATGAGTATTTTTCAAAAAGCGTATCTTTTCTAAATTGAGCAATAACGAGGTATTTGATGGAAGTAAAAAGATAATTTTCAATATTTTCGATGGGAAGTGAGGCACGGCGTTCCCAAAGCGAAACGAATAATTCCTGCACAATTTCTTCGGTCAGTTCTTTGTCTTGGAGGCGTTTGTAGGCAGCTCCGTAGAGTTTTGAAAAATATCTTCGATACAAAATCTCAAACGCTCGACTATCGCCATTAGCAATATCGGAGAGTAAATCTTGGTCGCTATCGAAAGGTAATTTTTTCATTTTAGTACAAAAGAAAGAAAAATTTGTATTAAAATGAAATGAGTTTACTAATTACGAGTAGCGACTGGGTATAATTCGTTACTCGTAATTATCTATCAGCCTAATTTTTAATGAGTATTTCTTTCTATTAATTTTTGGGAAGCATCAATTTTTAACCAAAGGAAGCCTCCTAAGATAACAATGCAGCCAATGATTCTGACTGGGAGTTCGTAGCTACCAGTAGCGTGCAAAATAAAGCCAAAAGCAGTTGCCATAATGGCCGAACCTAATTGACCAGCTAAGCCCATTGTGCCAGAAACCGAACCTGCGTAGTTGCCACCAATATCAGTTGCTGCCGCCCAAGAAACGGGCAAAGTAAAGTCTTTGAAGGCAAGCCCAAGTGCTAAGAAAATAATAGCGATGGAAGTATCTTGCATAAATGAGCCAATAATCATGCAGATGCCTGCCATGACCAACCCAAACATGCCCACATAAGAGCGTCCTTGCTTTAAACCACGTTTTTTTACCAAATAATCAGATGCAAAACCTCCTGCCAAGCACCCTGCCATACCCAGCACAAAAGGCAATGAAACCATCCAGCCTAATTCTGATTTAGGTATTCCACGACCATTTTGCAGGTATTTGGGCATCCACGACATATAAAAATACGCTCCATAAAGCAAACAATGGTACATTCCCATCAATGCCCAAAGATTTGGACTTTTTAGCACTGTTTTCCAAGGTAACAGGCTATGCGAAGAGCCATCATTGCTGCGTCCTATTTCGATTTCTTTTACTTCTTCGGGCGAAATACCTTTCATATCTCGTGGTTCATCTTTAAACCAAAAATACCAACCTAACGCCCAAATTATGCCAAAACTACCAAAAATATAGAAAACACCTCTCCAACCGTAGCTATCGGCCAACCAAATGGACGTGATAGGGGCTAATGCTCCACCCATACGGCTACCCATCCAGACGATTGATTGAATCCTTCCTCTCTCAACCATTGGAAACCACCGAGCAATGGCTACCGAAATTGTTGGAAATGCCCCTGCTTCGCCTGCTCCAAACAAAAATCTGACAATTAGCAAAAAGTAAAAGCCCGAAGCAAAACCTGTAAGAATTGTAAAAGCCGACCACCACAAAACAATTCGGATGAGGGTTTTCTTGGGGCCTACTTTATCAACCATCATTCCTGTCGGAATCTCGAAAGCTCCATAAGCAAGCGAAAAAGCCGAAAGAATCATGCCCCATTCTTTGTCAGATAAGTTTAATTCACGAGTAATGTCATCGCCAATCGAAGAAATAGAGTTTCTATCTAAATAGGTGATAATGGCAAAAATGATAAAAATGACGACGAGTTCGTACCGTTTTTTCATAAGAGGAATTAATAGATTAATGTTGAATGAATTTATTTACCGTCAATTAGATTGCTATCAATTTTAAAAAATTTGTGCGTTTTAAACTTTTAGCTTAATGAAACTTATGTCTCGCTTGCTTCAATTTTGCTTTGTTTTTGATTCATTCGCATGGTTAGGATTACACCCAAGAAAATCATCAGGATTCCTAAAATACTTGTAAACGAATAGGTTTCAGCAAAAATGAAATAACCAATTAATATGGCATAAATAGCTTCGGTATAGCGGAGCATCGAAAGTAGACTGACATTATCTTTTTGTTGGATTGAAATCGTAAAGAAGTTTTGAGCCACAAAACCAACAAGTCCAATTAATAAAATGAGTATTGTTTGGTTGAAGTTTGGAGTTACCCAATTATTGATGGATGCTGCTCCACTAATGATGGTTGAGATAAACATAAAGTAGTGCAAGATGACCAAATGGTGGTCGTCATCGCCGATTTTACGAATAATGATAAATAATAATCCGCCCGCAAAAGCAGATATTAAACCTACGCCCAAATCCAAAAAAGTGATTCGTGGGTCGAAACCTTTCAGTAATAAAATTCCCGAAAATGATAGCATCAAATAAAACCATTGAAGCGGTTTTAGCTTTTCGTTGAGAATTAAAACTGCCAAAATAGAGGTGAAAACAGGCGATAAATATTTGAAGGCTACGGCTGTTCCGAAAGGAATTCTACTTAGTAAATAGAAAAACGAGAACATTGACATTGAACCAATTAATCCTCTGAATATAAGCATTTTATTGTTTTTGCCAATAGTCGAAACCTTACCTTTTTTTAGCATTATAATACACAAAATCCACCCAATGATTGACCTAAAAAATATATGCTCAAAAATTGGAATTTCGGGCAAATATTTCACCAACGACTGCATTGCCGAAAAACAAAAAGTGCTGATAAGCATGTATTTTACGCCCACCCCCTCGTCCCTAAAGGGGAGCCGCCAATTCGATGTATTCATTATTAGTGTTTTTTTGTTTTTAGCTCCCCTTCAGGAGCGGGTGGTTAGTAGTAAACATACCCATCCATTATTTTTCTCACTGTCCGAAGTGTACCTGCTTTATCAAGTAAAAGTCCATTATCGGTTGTTTTCATTTCGATATTTACTTCAATTACGCCCGCAGGGTGTTCGATAATTACAAATTCTCGTAACTGTCCATTTTCTCTACCCACTTCATTTGCAACAGTTCCTTTGAGTTTTAGTGCTGTACCGACACAAATTGCTCCTGTTACGGCATGGCTTGGATGGAGTGTTTTGGGCGTAAAATAAAGCGATTGTATATTGTGCTTTTCATCTTTCGGACTCGACAAAATACCAATTTTGGGCAAAACACTTCCGCTTACATCACCCATTCCTGCCCGTAAACCTGCTTCAAGTCTGATGTCTTCCATTTTTTTCATTAATTCCGTATTTGCTTCAAAAAAAGCGTGGTTTTCATCGCCTTTCAATCCTAAATCTTTGGCTTTCATCAAGACCATCAGAGAGCCAGCATCCAAAATACTAACCTCAATACCGTTAATGATTTCTTTAGGTTTACCAGTCGGGAATTGTTTGCCAGTTTTACCACCCACTTGGTCTGACAAGTTCAAAATAACTGGTGCGGCCGTGCCAGGAACGCCATCAATACGGGCATTTCCTTTATATTCAACTACGCCGTTGGGCGTTTGTACCAATTCTTCAATGACAGAGTTGGTGTTGATATTATAAATTCTGATACGGGTTTCGGGAATTGTAGCTTTTACCCAACCTTTTTCGATAGCAAAAGGTCCAACGCCAGCCATCATATTACCGCATGGCGGAAGGGTATCTACGATTGGGTTTTCAATATCGACTTGGGCAAACAAATAATCCACATCAATGTTAGGTCTGGTTGAAGGCTCGGCCATAACGACCTTGCTCGTAACAGTAGCAACAGTCCCAAGTCCATCAATTTGATGTGGGTCAGGCGAACCCATGACTGTTAGTAAAATGGCATCCCGTTCTTTTTTGTTTTTTGGTAAGTCTCTTCTATCAAAAAAAGGACCTTTCGATGTACCTCCTCGCATGTAAACACAAGGCACTCGTTTTAATTCTTTGTTTCTCTGAAATTCGACTGTTTCCTGAGCAATCGAAATGATAGGAAATAGAAGAAAAGTTATAAGAATTGGTATTTTAGAAGTATTGTTCATCGTTTTATTGATAATTCTTAGAAAAAAGTGCTGCTGATTTTCCTGCAAATCTACCGAAAACTGTTCCTGACGTAAGACCAGAACCTCCTGGGTATCCATGATAAAATACGCCTCCAACCATCTCTCCACAAGCAAATAGGCCTGCTATTGGCTCAAGGTCATGGTTTAATACTTCCGCTTTTTTATTGACTTTTACACCACCGTAAGTAAATGTGATACCGCTCGTAACTGGATATGCCTTGAAAGGTGGTGTGTCGAGTATATTTGCCCAATTGGTTTTGTTTAGTGTTAAACCTTTAGTGGTTTTGCCATCTTTGAGGGTCGGGTCAAATACAATATCGGAGCTTAAATTAGCTGCTTCGTTATAAGCCTTTAGTGTATTAATGGCTTCGGTCTGATTAATACCTTCGATTTTCAAAACTAATTCTTCGAGGGTATAGGCTTCATAAAAACTGGCATGATTTACTCGGTATTCGTCATAGAGTAGGGGAGCAACTTTGGCATCGAAAATTTGCCAAGCTACATTGTCTGGCTGCTCTAAAATTGCTTTCCCGAATTGGGCATAGGTGTAATTTCGCATGTCTAATCCTTCATCAACAAAGCGTTTTCCGTCTTTATTGAGCATTACACCAAACAGATATGAGATTTTTCGGTAATGTTTTCGTTCGCCGTGTGGGAGTTCGAGATTGCCGTATTCAGGCATATTTTTATCCATCGGAGTTGCGTGGCATCCTGCAAAGTAACCACTAAATGCAGCACCTACTTTTTTTGCCATTTCAAGGCCATGTCCCATGTTGTGGCGTGTGCCTCGCACTTTGGCACTAACCCATTTTTCGCCTAAATACTTTTCTCTTAGCACTCGATTTGCTTCAAATCCTCCACAGCCCAAAACAACGGTTTTACAAGGAATAATAATAGAATCGCCTGATTTTGTGCATCGAACGCCTATTATTTTGTCATTTTCTTGCAGAATTTCTTCGGCAGGACAATCGTAATAGATTACTCCACCCAAACTAAGGTATTCTTTCATTTCGGCTTGTACTAATCCATCGCCTTCGCCTTCAACATCGAGTGCCAAACCGCCCCAAAAAACGTGTTTGCCATCTTTCAAGAAACTCTGACGAGCAAAACTTGGGTCGAACTTTATGTTGTGCGAGCTCAGCCACTGCAAAGCTCCCAAACTTTCATCCACTAAAAATTGCTGTAATTCGGTAATTGGTTCACCTTCGTTGAAGTGTTTCAAATCAGCCAAAAACTTTTCTTTTGTATAACTTCCAAAAACGGTATTGGGTAAACGTTCATCATCTAAATTTCTAATCAAAGGCTTTAAGTCTTCAAACGACTCAAAAGCAAATCGCATTGCACCTGCTGTGTAGCGACTATTGCCGCCCCATTCTTTTTCGTCGCCTTTTTCTACGATTAAAACTTTTGCCCCATTTTCAAGAGCTGAAATTCCTGCACATAAAGCCGCATTTCCACTACCGATTACAATTACATCAAAATTTTTCATTGGATAATTAAATGAGCATCGAGAAATTGTTTTTTCTCGATGCTCGAAGACGGATTAAAAATTATAATTTAACGTTAAATTTGCGAAGCGTCCTTGCGTTCCGAACTGATTAGTCCGACGAGAATAAACTACTTCGTTGGTGGTTTGAGGAACTTGTAGTAAATCAGGATAAATATCAAAAAGGTTGTTTACACCTGCAATAATTGCCAATTTCTTAACAGGGCGATAGGTTACTGAGAAATCGGTCAAGGTCTTTGCCGAAAATACTTGATAAGTAATGGCATTTGGGTCGGTTGGTTTTACTGCCAAAGTCGCCAATGGGTCAGATACTACTCCGAAATGTGAAGCTCTAATCATGAAACTAATTTTAGAAACATCTAAATTTACGGAGGCAATTAGCTTGTTTTTAGGCAACCCATCGGTGATATACAAAGTAGCGATTTTGTCTGCTACCTCCACACCAGTTTCGGTTGTACGGGTGTTTCTCAATGTTGTATTCATCGAAGAATAGGCGACATTTACTCCTAATTTACTTTTCGAACCGATGGCTGTAATATAAGTAGCTACAAATTCGAAACCTCTGGTGCGAGTGTCAATTGCATTACAAAAAACATTGGCTGTTTGTGGGAAACCTGCTGCCACAAATTGCGGTATTTTTGAAACATTAATTCCCCCCGAAAGCATGATTCGATTGTCAACATCTATCTGATAAACGTCAGCCGTTAAGGTTAAGTTTGAACCAATTTTTGAGGTTAGGCCTGCCGAAAAATCTAACGATGTTTCTTGTTTTAACCCATTGATACCCAATAATTTAGCTAAATCTGATGTTGCAGGAATGATTGGATTTATGATTGAATTTCCTGCATTATCGAATGAAATATTAACGAAATTACTATAATAAGCTTGGGTCATTGATGGAGCTCTAAACCCTCTACTAACCGACGCACGTATAGCCAACGGTTCGGCCAATTTTATACGAGTATTGAGTTTGTAGGCTACGTTTGAACCAAAATCACTGTAGTTTTCGTAGCGAATGGCTCCGCCCAATAAAAATGCCTTCGTTATATCGCTTTCTGCTTCTACATACACACCAAGGTTTGTTCTTCCCCATTTTCCTTCTGCTTTATTACTAAACCCTTCACGACCACTTGACCCAACATCTTTGGTAGCTTTTAAAGGGCCAGCTTGATATGAAGCAGGGTCGCCAGCCGTAAGTTTATAACTTTCATAACGAAATTCAGAACCTGCTCCGATGCTAAAATTAGGATATGAACCTTTATTGTAGATTCTCGAAATATCGGCATTGAGTAGTGTTTGCGAATTTTTTGTTTGTCCAACATAAAATTCAGTTGGTGAAGCACTTCCCATACTTGGATTAACCGTATTTTCGGCATACCAATCTACTTGGTTTCCGCCTTGCGACGCACTAAAATCAGCATCCCAATTTGCTCCTAATTTACCTTTTATACCAGATACGATTGAATAATCTTGCAAATTGGCAGGTGCAATTGGGTTGTAGCCATTCGGGAAAATTTCTAATACCGAACGTCGTGCATTTGATGGCGGACGAGTAAATACACCAGTTACAACGTGCTTGTGCGTATATCCTCCAAAGGTATACCATTTCCAATTACTATTTATCTGAATACCCATGTTGCTAAATAAACCATAAGTAGTATTTTCGGCGGCCCCCAAAATAGCTCTATTCAAGTTAATGCCATTTTTGGCAACCAATGCAGCATCTTGTGCAGCATCTTTTACATAAAATCCTGCGGCTGCTTTATATGGCCCTGAGCGGTCATAACCATCGGTGTGTGAGTAAGTTAGCGTAGTGTTGATATAGCCTTTTGATGTTAATTTTAAACCAAAATTAACATTTGCATTGTATGTCAAACCATCATTTATAATAGTAGGAGCAATGGCTCCAGTTACATCTAAATTAGGTTTTGAATGACCAATACCCGTAAAAATATTTACTGTACCACCTTCCGAGGCATCGTTTAGCTCAAGGTTGATAACACCCGCAATGGCATCAGAGCCATACTGTGCTGCCGCACCATCACGCAAAATCTCTACTCTTTTTAGTGAAAGGGCGGGTACTACGTTGATGTCAGTTCCTACTTGTCCTTTTCCAACACCGTCGTTAATGCTCAAAAACGATACTTTGTGGCGGCGTTTGTTGTTTATTAGCATCAAAACTTGGTCGGGGCCAAGTCCACGGAGGGTAGCGGGGTCAACAAAAGGAGCGGAGTCGTTGATACCAAACTTTACGGCATTAAACGAAGGAGCAACAAAATGAATAGTTTGACCCAAATCGACTTGTCCAGATGTTTGTAATTCTTTGGCATTGATTACGTCGATGGCTACTGGACGGTCAACATCGGTTCGTGGTTTTGCGAAACGAGAACCTACCACAACCACATCGTTGAGCAGCGAAGCATCTTCGGTCATTTGTACGAGGATTTTTTCTTTACCAACTTTTATTTCTTGACTTTTATAACCCAAAAACGATACTATGAGTGTTTCGCCTTCTTTAGCATTGATACTAAAGTTGCCATCGCCATCGGTAGTTGTGCCACGATTTGTGCCTTTCACTAAAATATTTACACCCGCAAAGCCTTCATTTTTTTCGTTTGTTATTTTGCCCTTGATGGGGTCTTCTACTTTTAGTATCTCTACTGGTTGTGGCTCGTTTGGGACTATTGCTTTTGTGTTTCGGTCGTCAACGCTCAAAATTATCTGTCCACCAATTACTTTATAGACAATATTAAGTGGTTTGAATAAATTAGATAGTACTTCTGAAAGAGGTTGCTGTGTGGCATTGATGTTTACTTTTCTATCAGGCTGAATATTGGTTGAACTGAATACAAAGCGGGTTTCTGACTGTATTTCGAGCTGATTTAGCACTTTTTTAAGACTAATGTTTTCAGCTTTAAGCGTAATGCTTCGGTTCATAATGTCTTGTGCTTTGAGGTCGAAAGCAAATGATAGTTGAGCAAATAAGCCTACGATTAATATTTGTAAGATTGAAAATTTCATAACGTTCAGCAGAAACGTATGGTTTTGTTGATTTTGTTTCATAAATTTGAAATGTTTTGTTGAATTGAGGTTTAGCAAAATAAAGCCCAGCAATCACTTTTCGAGTGATTGAAATTTTGCAAAATATGGGCTAATTGTTTGGCCGATAATGCTGGTACCATTGTCGGCCTTTTTTGTGAAAGTAAGTTTAGGATGCCTTTCTTATCATAGGTTGTTGTTTTGGTTGTTAAATAATGGATTAGTATTGTGTTTCAACCATAATTAGGGCTGAGTAATTAATATTGTTGTACCTTTTACTTCATAATGAGCATTGATAGCGGTACAAATAATATTTAATTTTGTGTAAAGGTCTTGGTCTGAAATATCGGCTGTCAAGAGTGAATGATTGAGTTTTTCGTTGTCGGTCGTAATCTCAATGCCGTAGGCAATTTCGAGTTGTTCCAAAACCTCTGAAAGGGGCGATTCATCAAATTTAAAACTAACTTTTCGGGATTCAACTGCTCTTTCTTGAATGATTGGTTTTTCAACCAAACCTGTTACAAAAAGCTTGTTATCTTCAAAAAAAGTAACTTTCAGGTTGGGCGTCAGTAATACCCCATTGTCTTTTTTGTTTTTAGCATTTTTCTCATAAACGGCCACTCGGCCAGTTTTTACTTCTACTTCAATTTTTGATTTTTTAGAAGAACGAATAAAAAAGCTTGTGCCTAAAACCTTCGTAATCGTATTACCAGTTGTTATAAGAAATGGGCGTTCTGGGTTTTTTGAAATATCAAAAAAAGCGTCACCTTCGAGCGTAACTTCTCTTTTATTGCTTAAAAAATGTTTCGGATAATTTATTTTTGCTTTTGGTGAAAGCTGTACTAAACTACCATCTTCGAGGCTAATTTGAAAAATTTTTGAAGATAAATTCTCTTGAGTAATAGATGAGTTGGTTGTTATAGTAATTAATTGGTTATCAGTTTTTTGTGGAAAATAATAATACATTCCAAAGCCCAATACTAAACAAGCTGCCACGCCGATTCTGAAAAGCTGTGTTTTCCAAAATGGAATAACGATTATTTCATCTTGATTTTGTTCTTGAATAGCTTGCCACATTTTTCCTCTCAACGAATACCACTCATTTTCGCTCTTTGGTAGTTGCGAGTCGTTGCCTACTAATTCGTACCATTGCTCAACCATCAATTTTTCTTCGGCAGAACATTTACCTGCTAAGTATTTATCTAAAAGTGAATCGAAACCTTGTTTGCTCATTTAATTTTTTAAAATTTGATACAAAGTCGAAAAACTGGAGGGTATCCCTAAATGAAAATAAATATTCTTTGAAAAGTACAGTTAATTAGGCAGAAATACTTATTTATTCTTGGAAAATTCTTTGTGATTATTTGTCAGTGTACATACTGACAATGAAGTAGAATACTGATATTGAGGGCTACAAATACTTAAAAATAAATATCAAAACCAAGAAATCTTTCAATTGTTTACGCAAAATTTTTAATGTTTGAGTAATATGATATTCAACCGATTTTTCAGAAATATCGAGTTCTGATGAAATTTCTTTGTAAGATTTTTCATCAAATCTACTCATTCTAAACACCTTTTGTGTTTTTGTTGGCAGTTCGGCAATGGCATTTTCAATGGCAAGTTTTAGTGCTTCGGCTGTGAGGTTTTCTTGCGAAGTAACCTGTGGTTCGGCATAAATATCCGTAATGTTTCTATTGCTAATTACAGTACGTAAATGACTGATTATCTGATATTTTAAGGCAGTAAAAAGATAACTTTCGAGATGAGTAATGATAGTTGAATGGCGTTTTTCCCAAAGTTTTATGAATATTTCCTGAACAATTTCGGCTGCTACTTCTTTTGAATTTGTCTTGAAAATAGCTAAAGATGTTAGTTTTTGCCAATATCTCTCATAAATTTCAGCAAATGCTTTCTCCTCTTGCCTATTATCTCGCAGGAGTTTAATTAGGAGTTCATCGGTGAGGTTCGATAAGGTCATAGTATAAGTTGTGAAAGCAAATATATACATTTTTTGGTTTTCTCAAATGCCCAAATTAGTAAAACTGAACCCAAAATGCTTTTCTAAAGTTAAAATAATGTATAAAACTGAAGTATTATCGAATGGCTCGACCTTTTATTGACCCCACAGAAACAAAACCCAATATCAAAGAACGTCTAAAAGCATTGGGTAATTTGCCAGCTTTTTTGCGAGAAGTCTATTTGACTTCACCGACTTTGACTATCAGTAATACAGTTTTACGCCTTCTTCGTTCGGCTATTCCAATTTCGATTTTATACATTGGCAAACTCATCATTGATGAGGTTTTGGTGCTAAGTGCCAGCAAATTAGAAAACCTCAATCATATATACGTATTAATAGCCGCTGAGTTTGGTCTGATGATTGTCAGCGATTTACTTTCTCGTGCTATTGCCTTAACTGATAGTCTTTTAGGGGATTTATTTGCCAACCAAACTTCGATAAAATTAATGAAGCATGCTGTTTCGCTCGATTTATCTCAGTTTGAAAATGCTACTTTTTATGATAAACTCGAACGTGCCAGACAGCAGACCAACGGTCGAACCGCTCTTCTTTCGCAGATTTTGGCACAAGGGCAAGATGCCATCACGATGGGCTTTTTGCTGGTCGGACTCATTACTTTTAATCCGTGGTTGATAGTTTTGCTTTTGGTGTCGGTCATTCCGTCATTTATTGGCGAATGGCATTTTAATGCCAAAAGTTATTCGTTGCAACGAGGCTGGACTCCTCAACGCCGAGAATTAGATTATTATCGGTTTATTGGTGCGAGCGATGAAACCGCCAAAGAAGTAAAACTTTTCGGTCTTTCAGATTTTATCATTGACAGATTTAGCAATTTATCTGAACGATATTTCAAGGAAAATAAAAAACTGGCCATAGAAAAAGCTTCGTGGGGAAGTTTATTAGTTGCAATCGGCACTTTGGGCTATTTTGGAGCTTATACATTAATCATTCTTGAAACTATGAAAGGAATTGTTACGATTGGTAGCTTGACATTCTTGGCGGGTTCATTTCGTCAGTTAAAATCATTGTTGGAAGGTATTCTTGGACGATTTACAAGTATTTCGCAGGGAGCATTATACCTCAATGATTTGTTTGAATTTTATCAAATCGAACCACAAATTGTCTCGCCAGCCCAACCCATACCTTTCCCAAATCCAATAAAAGAAGGTTTCAGCTTTGAAAATGTTGGGTTTAAATATCCAAATTCGGACAAATGGGCAAACCGAAATCTAAATTTTACTCTAAAAGTTGGCGAGAAACTGGCATTGGTTGGCGAAAACGGTTCGGGGAAAACAACGTTGGTCAAACTGTTCGCAAGATTATACGACCCCGATGAAGGTCGAATCTTGCTCGATGGCATTGATATAAAAGAGTATAATTTGATAGAATTACGTGAACATATTGGCGTAATTTTCCAAGATTTTCAGAAGTTTAATTTTACCGCAGGCGATAATATTGCAGTCGGTGATATTGCCGCTCGTGAAGAACTAACCGAACTCGAAAGAGCCGCTCACCAAAGTTTGGCAGACACCGTTATTGAAAAACTACCACTCAAATATGAGCAACAGTTGGGACGAAGATTTGCCAAAGGAATCGAACTTTCGGGCGGAGAATGGCAAAAAGTAGCGTTAGCAAGAGCCTATTTGCGTGAAGCCGAAGTACTGATTTTAGATGAACCAACAGCTGCCCTTGATGCCCGTGCCGAATACGAAGTTTTCAGGCGTTTTGCTGAACTTACGAAAGGTAAAACTGCTATTCTAATTTCGCATAGGTTTTCTACGGTAAGAATGGCCGACAGAATTTTGGTGCTTGATAAAGGAAATCTGCTCGAAATTGGAACACACGAAGAATTGCTCGCTAAAAATGGTCGATACGCCGAGTTGTTCTACTTACAAGCAGAAGGCTACAAGTAGCACAATTTTACATTGTGCTACTTGTCCCAAATTGCCAAAGCAAGCCTTATTTTTCCATAATCATATACACCCTCGAGTGCTTCAAAAAGCGGTTTGAGTGCATCGCCTTTTTGAACATTCAGCTTCATAGCTTCGGCAATAATTTGGTTATATTCATAAGTTGCTATATACTGTTTGAGGTCGATGTCTTCTCCATCGTGCTTGAGTTTTACTAAATGACTAATAATCGTAACAGGGTTTAAGGAGCGTTTAGCGGCCATTTCATCAATAGAAAGGCCAGTTTTGTACATTTCAAAGGTTTCTAAGAAAGTCATACCTTTTTCTTGTTTTGCTCGCCCAAGACCTGGATTTTGCCCATTAAATGCCAAAATTTCATTAATGAACTCATCGCCATATTGCCTAAACTTTTGTTCACCAACCCCCGAAACCGCCATCATTTGAAAACGATTGATTGGACGTTTCTGTGCCATATCTGAAAGTGTAGCATCAGAAAATACTACGAAAGGTGGAACACTTTGTTCGTCGGCAATCTTTTTTCGTAAAATTCTTAGTTTTTCAAATAAAGCATCTTTAATAATTTCTCGCTTAGTTTTTTCTTTCGGAGCAGCTTCCTCTTGGCGTGCCTTCTTAATATCGTAAGCCTCAAATCTTACCAAATTCACTTTTTTCTCACCTTTCAATACTTGCCAAGAAACCGAATTGAGTTTCAACGCATGACGCTCATCATAAGCAATATCAAGCACTCCCGAATTGAGCATTTGCGTAATATAGTCAGCCCATTCTTCATATTTTAGTTCTTTTCCTACGCCAAAAGTCTTTAGGTTTTGATAACCTCGGTCATAAATTGCTCTATTCTGTGAACCCCTCAAAATATCAATCACCATTCCCATTGCCGCTTTTTGTTCGGTGCGAGAAATGGCTGATAAGGCTTTTTGTGCAAATATAGTCGCGTCAAATTTTTGTGGAGGATTCTGACAAACATCACAATTTCCACAATCACTTTGAGCTTCTTCATTAAAATAACTCAATAGAATTCGTCGCCTACAAATCTCCGACTCGGCATATTGTTTCATGCGGTCGAGTTTAGCAAACTGAACTTCTTTCATTTCATCGGGCAGTTCTGAATTCTGAATCATGTCTTTACGAGTCATAATATCAGCAAAACTATAAAAAAGTAGCGTTTCCGATTTCATGCCATCTCGTCCTGCCCGACCAATTTCTTGATAATAACTCTCTACATTCGATGGTAAACTATAATGAATCACAAATCTGACATTCGATTTATCAATGCCCATTCCAAAGGCAATAGTTGCCACCATTACCTGAATCTCATCTTTTATGAAAGCCTCTTGTACCTCCGAGCGAGTTTGGGCATCTATGCCTGCATGGTAGTGCATTGCCCGAATGCCAACTTTACGTAAACCTTCTGCAACATCTTCCGTATTCTTTCTACTCAAACAATACACGATTCCCGACTGATTGGGGCGTTTGCTAATAAACTCCTGCATTATTTTTAGCCTATTTCTTCCCCCCAAAACATTTAGACTAAGATTGGGTCGGTCGAAAGAAGAAATAAAAACTTTTGCATCAGGCACTCCTAATTGGGTTAAGATATCTTTTCTTGTTACACGGTCAGCGGTTGCGGTTAATGCAACCACAGGTACATTCGGAAAAGTTTCTTTCAAAACATTTAGCTTGGTATATTCTGGTCTAAAATCATGTCCCCAAGTCGAAACACAGTGCGACTCATCAATCGCTATCTGATTGACCGATAGCGTTTTAATGAAATTGAAATAATTGTTATGAAAAAGTTTTTCAGGCGAAATGTAAAGAAGTTTCAATTCTCCTTTTTTACATTCTTCTTCAATGGTTCGCTGCTCTATTGAGTTTAAAGAACTGTTTAAAAAAGCCGAAGGTACACCATTGGCTTTCAGCGATTGAACCTGGTCTTGCATGAGGGCAATTAGGGGCGAAATGACCAACGTGATACCTTCCATAACTAAAGCTGGTACCTGAAAACAGATGGATTTTCCGCCTCCCGTAGGCATCAGTACCATGCAATCTTGTTTGGCCAGAATCGTATCAATAATCTCAGCTTGTAGCGGACGAAACTTATCGTAACCGAAGTATTTTTTTAAAACTTGCTCTTTAGTCATTTAGTCAGAAAAAGTAAATTGAGCAAAATTATGAGTAAAAGATGAATCTAAATTGAAAATCATTTATTTTTACTGAAATTATTTTCAACAAACCAACCCATTATACATGAAAAAAACACTGGTTTTATCATTACTTTTTTCTTCAAGTCTGTTTGCACAAGACAATAAATCAACTGAATTTGCTTCCACAATTTCTGCACAAGATTTACGAAAGCACCTCACTTATATTGCATCAGATAGCCTTGAAGGTAGAGATACAGGCTCAGAAGGTCAGCGAAAAGCCGCCGACTACATCGCCAAGCATTTTGCCAGTTTGGGGTTGCAAGCAATTGCTCCACAAAAAGATGGTAGTAAAGGTTATTTTCAAAAATTCAACCTTTACCAAAAAGGCTGGAAAGATGCCTATATAAAGATAGGTAACAAAAAGAAAGAATTCTTCAAAGATTATTATCCGAATGGCCTAATGAGTATCCCCGAAGAACAATCAATGTCGGTGGTTTTTGTTGGTTATGGAATTGAAATTGAACAAGGAGGATACAATGATTATAAAGATATAAATGTAGAAGGCAAAGCCGTGGTTTTCTTTGATGGTGAGCCAAAAGATAAAGATGGGAAATATCTTTTTACAAAAGCAGATGAAAAATCAGAATGGGCTGAAAGAGCAGGTCTTCAAAAGAAAATCAATATTGCACTGAATCACGGAGCAAAAATGTTTTTTGTCATTTCAGCTACGGATGCACAGAAATTTACATCATTGGCTGCTGAGCGTAAAGCTGTTTTGTCAAGATTTAATCAATTAAGTTTTAATGCTTCTTCATCGGCTGAAAAAGCAACCTCAAACCCAACATTTTTCGTCTCACAAGAAATGGCCGCTGAAATGCTTGATGTAAAGTCAAGTAAACTGACCAAAATAATTGGAGAAATAAGCCATAAGAAAGAAAGTTCGGCAAGTAAAATAAAACCATCAACGATTTCGGTGAAAGCCGAGAGGGGAGAAGTACCTGTAGAAACAGCTAATATTTTAGGTTTTTTGGAAGGAACCGATAAAAAAGATGAAGTTGTATTGATAACGGCTCACTACGACCACGTAGGAATCCAGAACGGACAAATTCACAACGGAGCAGACGACGATGGCTCAGGAACTTGTGCCGTACTCGAAATTGCCGAAGCATTTGCCAAAGCAAAAGCTGCAGGAAATGGTCCACGCCGTAGTATTTTATTTATGACAGTTACGGGCGAAGAAAAAGGTTTGCTCGGCTCGCAATACTATACTGACAAAGACCCCATTATTCCATTGGCAAAAACAGTCTGCGATTTGAACATAGATATGATTGGTCGTATAGATAAACAACATGCACCCAAAGAAGAATACGTTTATTTGATTGGCTCAGATAAATTATCATCTGAATTACACCAAATTAGCGAAGATGTAAACAAAAAATATATCAATTACGACTTAGATTATACATTTAATGACCCTAAAGACCCAAACCGTTTTTATTATCGTTCAGACCACTATAACTTTGCTAAAAACAAAATTCCTGTCATTTTTTATTTCACAGGCGTACACGAAGACTACCACCGTCCAGGCGATGATGTTGAAAAAATTCTTTTTCCAAAATACCAGCAAATTGCACGCTTAGTTTTTCAAACAGCTTGGGAATTAGTGAATCGTGAAGAACGTATAAAGGTAGATAGCAATAAGCAATAAAGCTTTTAGTGTATTTGCAAGATTAAATCTTTCAATTTGGTGCAAAAAATAATGTTAACGAAAACTTTAGTTCTAAAGATAATTGAACATAATTAAAAATACGGCTAAATACTTGATAGCTAAAATGTTAAGACTTTCTATTGTATCAATTTGATACTAAAGAAATCTTGGAAAAGTTCAATAAATCATTTTTTGCCTAAAAATTAATTGTATTTAAACTTTTTTGTTTCACGGTTTTTCTATAAAATTGTCAAAAAATTAAAAAGAATACTTTAACTGGATTGGCAGTATTTTCTTTTGAAATAGCTCGGTTTTTTAATTTTTTTAACTTTTATTTAACACAAAAACATTTTTAACTTTTTAAAACCCTAAAATTTTCTAATCTAATGGAAAAAAAGACAGCAGCTCCAGCAGCTAAACCAGCCGCAAAACAGTCAACAGGTGGTGGATTAAATCCAGCATTCACAATCCCAGTTCTTATTGCTATTTCAGTACTCGCTTACATTTACATCTTAGGTGATGCAAGTCACTTCCTTGATGCAGAAAAACACAAACCAAAACCAGGTGATTTCTTTGGTCTAATCCACAGTGGTGGTGTTGTTGTACCTATTTTGATGACTTGTTTCCTTTGTGTATTAGTATTCTCAATTGAGCGTTTCTTCACAATCAACAAAGCAACTGGTACTGGTAACATTGATGCTTTCGTTCGTAAAGTTCGTTCGTTATTAGATTCAAACAACATCACAGACGCAATTAAAGAATGTGACAAACAAAAAGGTTCAGTAGGTAACGTTGTAAAAACAGCTCTTGGAAAATACAGCTTGTTATCAACTGATGGTTCAATGGACAAAGAGCAAAAATTAGCTGCTCTACAAAAAGAAGTGGAAGAAGCTACTTCATTAGAACTTCCTATGCTTGAGAAAAACCTTACAATCCTTTCTACATTGGCAACTGTATCAACTTTGATTGCCTTATTAGGAACTGTATTAGGTATGATTCGTGCGTTCTCGGCACTCGGTGCTGGTGGTGGAGCCCCAGATGCAGCGGCTTTGGCAACTGGTATCTCTGAGGCCTTGATTAACACAGCCTTAGGAATTGGTACTTCTGCAATCTCAATCATCATGTATAACTTCTTTACATCTAAAATTGATGAATTGACTTATAAAATTGACGAAATCGGAATGAGCATCCAACAAAACTTTGCTGCTCATAACTAATTTTTTACATAAATAGATTATTTTTTAAAAATATATTGTATATTTAGACAATAATCTAAATTTGTAAACGTTAATTTTATAAAATCTAAATTATCAAGGAGTTATGCCAGCAATAAAACCAAAACGAAAAGGTCCTGTCATGGATATGACAGCGATGTGCGACGTGGCATTTTTGTTATTGTCTTTC
>JAIYBU010000115.1 GCA_027488335.1 Cytophagaceae bacterium | reverse complement strand
TGGCAGATAAAAAACTGCGAACCTCCCGTATTACGTCCACGGTGAGCCATTGAAAGTACGCCTCTATCGTGGTATTGGTTATTTCCTGTTAATTCGCATTGGATTGTATATCCTGGGCCACCTGCACCTGTACCAGTTGGGTCACCTCCTTGAATCATAAAGTTTGGAATCACACGGTGGAAAATTAAACCATCGTAGAAACCTTTTTTTGCCAACGTAACAAAGTTATTTACTGCAATCGGTGCATCTTGCTCATAAAATTCGATTGTCATTGTACCTTTGTCGGTAATCATTTCTGCTTTTAACATACTTTATCTGAATTTGGTCGGTGGTAAGCCACCGTTATTTATTATTTGAAAATTAGTTACTGGTAAAATACTTTATCCGCCAATCGTCGTCATAGACTCCGAAACGACACTTGAACGACGATTTTCTGCCTCAAAACCGTCTTTTGCTCGATTTTGCAGAGCATCGTAAATGCGTTGTTTGATTTCTTCGTCAGATAATTTCTGACGCATAAAATCTCTTACATTGAAAACACCGTCATCGTACAAACAAGTTCGGAAACTGCCCGTTGGCGTTACACGAATGCGATTGCAAGTGCCACAAAAAGTTCGGCTAAATGCTGCAATTACGCCAACTGTTCCTTTAAAGTTAGGAATATGGTAATTATATGAGGTAGAATTAGGTTCGTCTTGTAGTTTATAGAGTTCGGGATGTACGGAGCGAATTAAATCCATAATTCGCTTGTAGCTCCAAAATTCCATTTGTTCGGGGCGAAGTCCTTCACCATTGAAAGGCATTTCTTCAATAAATCTTAGAGAAACGTTTTGATTACGAGCCAATTCGACCATTGATAAAATATCTTCGTCGTTTTTACCCGCCATTACTACCGTATTAATTTTTACTGGAATATCATGTTCGAGAAGTGCTTCGAGCGTTGCCCAAACTTTCGGAAATTCATCTCGGCGAGTAATTTCAAAGAATCGTTGGCGGTCGAGCGAATCTAAACTAAGATTGACCGAGCTGATGCCGATTTTCTTTAATTCTGGCACTAATGGGGCAGTAAGTACGCCATTGGTCGTAATATTGATTTTGTTGATTCCCTCAATTTCTGATAACTTCCAGAGAAAAGGAATAATATCTCGGCGAACGAAAGGTTCTCCCCCTGTAATTCTGACTTTACTAATGCCCATTTCGGCCAAAATTGTGCAAAGTCGAATCATTTCTTCGTAGCTCAATAAATGTGGTTTGGGCAAATATTGGATTCCTTCTTCGGGCATACAATAAAAGCAACGCAAATTACAGCGGTCAGTTACAGCCAATCGCAAATAATTAATGGGTCTTCCGTGGTTATCTATGAGCATCAATACGACAAGTAATAGTTACATAACTTATTTATAATCTTTGAGGTTCAAAAATTACAACGTTAGGTGTTTTTGTTTGAGTAAATATACTCTCATTTCGTATAAAAAACCAAAAGAGGCACAGAATTCTCTATGCCTCTTTCGGATATGCTTTTCAAGAAAAGTTTTTAAGCTACTGACTCAGCTAAAACCAAAACTTTATTTTTGGCTGCTTCAACTACGCCACCATCCACAACAAAAGTTTCCTTTTTGCCGTTGGCTTCGATAACTAAGTTTCCTTTAGCGAGTGTGCTAACAATGGGTGCGTGGTTATTCAAAATCTGAAATCCACCGTTGCTTCCTGGTAAAATTACCGAGTCAACCACACCAGCGTAAACTTTCTTATCAGGAGTAATTATTTCTAAGTTCATAATTGATAACCCCCCCGCCCCTAAAGGGGAGCTTTTTTATTCGCTTTGGGGCATTTTATTAACTTATATAATATAGCCTCCTAAATTCCCCTTTAGGGGTTAGGGGTTTTATTTAGACGCTTCTGCAATTAATTTCTCACCTTTAGCAACTGCATCTTCGATAGTACCTACCAAGTTGAAGGCAGCCTCTGGAAGATGGTCATAATCGCCATCCATGATTTGATTAAAGCCTTTGATTGTATCATTGATATCAACCAAAACTCCTTTCAAACCTGTAAATTGTTCAGCAACGAAGAACGGTTGCGATAAGAAACGTTGTACACGTCTTGCACGTGAAACAGTCAATCTATCTTCTTCCGAAAGTTCTTCCAAACCAAGGATTGCAATAATATCTTGTAATTCTTTATAACGTTGTAAGATATTCTTTACGCGTTGAGCTGTATTGTAGTGTGCATCGCCCAATACAGTTGCTGACAAAATACGTGAAGATGAATCAAGAGGGTCAACCGCGGGATAGATACCTAACTCAGCAATTTTACGACTCAATACAGTAGTTGCATCAAGGTGGGTAAATGTTGTTGCAGGAGCAGGGTCAGTCAAGTCATCGGCAGGAACGTAAACGGCCTGTACTGATGTAATCGAACCACGCTTTGTTGAAGCGATACGCTCTTGCATAGTACCCATTTCGGTTGCTAATGTTGGCTGGTAACCTACCGCTGATGGCA
>JAIYBU010000131.1 GCA_027488335.1 Cytophagaceae bacterium | reverse complement strand
GAAATCCACATCCTGACTTTACTTATGGTGTAAATATAAATTTAGGCTATAAAAACTGGGATTTAGCAATTTTCGGTCAAGGTTCACAAGGAAATGATATTTTTAACTACCAGAAATTCTGGACAGATTTTAATACTTTCCAAGGAAATCGTTCGGCAGATATGTTATATAATTCTTGGAAGCAGCCGGGTGATAATGCTTTATTGCCACGTTTGAACTCTCAAGATGGAACCAGTCAGCAAATTTCTTCATACTTTGTTGAAGATGGTTCGTACATGAGAATCAAGAATATTCAGTTAACATATACTTTCCCAGCTGCTTGGGTACAAAAAATCAAGTTGAGTTCAGCTCAAATTTATATTCAAGGCCAAAACCTTTTCACATTTACAAAATACAAAGGTCTTGACCCAGATATTAATTTACGCTCTTCAGGAACTGATAACCAAGATATTCACATGGGTATCGACGAAGGTGCATTCCCTGTTGCTAAATCTTATAATGTTGGTGTAAGAATTGGATTCTAATTGAAAATTTTTAAATAAATACAATGAAAAAATTATTAATAATTGGCTTGATTGGAATAAGTCTTTCTTGTTCGGAGTCATTCTTTGACATTCAGCCTCAAGGTGCAGCCTCTTTGGCTTCGCTTAGTAATAAAAATGGTGTAAATGCACTCTTAATTGGAGCATACTCTCTTTTAGATGGAGTTGGTGCTGGTAATACTGGTCGTCAATCAACAATATCTAACTATGTTTTTGGTGGAATTACAAGTGGTGATGCCGTAAAAGGTACTGACATCGGTGACCAACCTGAGCAGGAATATATTGAGCAGTACAACTGGTTATCAGATAATACCTACTTCTTGGGTAAATGGCAACATTCATACGATGGTGTGGCTCGTGCAAATGAAGCAATTCAATTATCACAAAGCCCAGATATAAAAGATATGACCGATGCTGAAAAAAATCAGGTTGTGGCTGAGGCCCGTTTCTTACGTGGACACTATCATTTTGAAGCAAAGAAAATGTGGAATATGGTTCCATATATCGACGATAAAACGTATGTTTCAGCTGACCCAAACTCAACAAAAATACCTAACGACCAAGATATTTGGCCAAAGATTGAAGCTGACTTCCAGTTTGCTGCTGATAACTTACCAGCAACTCAATCTCAAAAAGGTAGAGCTACAAAATGGGCTGCAAAAACTTATTTAGCAAAAGCGTTGATTTTCCAAAAGAAATGGGCTGCTGCTAAAGCTTTGTTGGAAGATGTTTATAAAAATTCTGGCAAGAGATTAATGCCAAATTATCACGATAATTATCGTAATATTACTAATAATAATGCAGAATCAATTTTCGAGGTTGAATTCTCAATCAATGATGGTACAAACGGTAATAATGGTAACGCAGGCGATAACCTTAACTGGCCATATTCAGCAAATGCTCCAGGTAGAGGATGTTGTGGATTCTATCTTCCATCACAAAACCTTGTGAATGCCTTCAAAACAGATAAAGATGGTTTACCATTGATTGGTTCAGCTCCAGATGGAACGGCTGATACTTACAATCAAGTTGACTTACCCAACGACCAAGGCTTAAAATCTGACCAGGCTTTTAACTTAGACAAAACTGTTCCTGTTGACCCACGTCTTGATTGGACAGTTGGCCGTCGTGGCGTAAACTTCCTTGATTGGGGTCCAATGCCAGGTTATTCTTGGATTAGAAATCAAAACTATTCTGGCCCTTATACAGGTAAAAAATGGATGTATTATTTAGCAGATGAAGGTAGCTCAACTCACTCTACTTCAAAGCGTAACGTAAATAATAACTACCGTTTATTAAAAATGTCGTCAGTAATTCTTTGGTTAGCTGAGTGCGAAGCAGAGTTAGGGAACTTACAGGCAGCAGAAGATTACATCAACATGATTCGTGTGCGTGCTAAAACTGGTTCTGTTCAAGACCCAACAGTTAATTATGTTGTAAATCCTTATCCGAAAGGAACGTTTACCGCTAACGGTGCTGATTATGCTCGAAATGCAATTCGCATGGAAAATCGTTTAGAGTTTGCCATGGAAGGACACCGTTTCTTTGACTTAGTACGTTGGGGAATTGCTGAGAAATACTTGAACAAGTACGTTGCTGAAGAATCAGTAGATGGAAAAGACTTATCAGGTAGAACATATAATAAGCGTGGATATTTGAAAGGTAAAGTTTTTACGGCTAAAAATGCTTATTTCCCATTACCAAATGATGAAATCTTGAATAGCCAGAAAAATGGTCAACCAACGTTGAAACAAAATCCTGGATACTAATATTTTGATTAACTTCATTACTCAATTGCCAAAATACATCTTGTATTTTGGCAATTTTTTTGTTATTTACATAGCAATTACCTTTGTTTCTTAGCAAGAGATATTTATTTTTGATATACATTCTTATTCAACTATCCTTACCTCTATGATTATTGTTTCTATTCCTGAATGGATTGCTTTTATCGGACGATTCCATCCCTTGGCTGTCCATCTTCCAATTGGTTTTTTTGTAATAATTGTCTTTTTTGAGATACTAAACAAATATAGCAAAATCGAAATTTCAACTGAAATAGTTAATGTATCGCTTTTGATAACGGCCTTTAGTGCTACTTTTGCCTGTATATTAGGGTATTCTTTATCGTTAGAAGGAGGGTATAACGCAGAAATTTTGGAAGAACACCAATGGCAGGGTATTGGACTGGCAGGAGTGACTTGGCTTATTTATTTGGTACATTCCAATTGGATTAAATCAAAATTTGAGGCGGCTAATTTTTTATACTTACCACTATTAGGATTTGGGTTTCTATTGATGATGGTTGCTGGACATCATGGTGGAAATTTGACACATGGAGAAGCATATTTAACGGAAAATACTCCAAATCCATTCAGGAAGTGGCTCGGGATGCCCGATAAAGAAAACAAAATAGTCGATAACGAGGTGAAAACTTTCATTAAGGATATAAATCAGGTATTGGTTTATCAAGATATTGTAAAGCCAATTTTCAAACAAAAATGTGAACAATGCCATAATGCAAGTAAAATGAAAGGAAATCTTCGCATGGATGACCTCGAACTTCTAAAAAAAGGAGGGAAGCACGGCGTTATTTTTAAGGCAAGTAATGTTGAGGAAAGCGAATTTATTAATCGTATATTATTGCCCGAAGCTGATGAAGAACACATGCCGCCAAAAGGTAAAAATCAGATTAATGAAAATGAGTTAGTGATTTTAAAATGGTGGATTCAACAAGGTGCATCTTTTGATAAAAAAGTTTCACAGTTAACTGTCAATGATGAAGTAAAACCGATTTTAGCGGCAATAGGGGGGGGGGCGAGTGCTGCGGCTCTGGTAAAACAAGATAAGTTTGTGGTTGAGGATGCTATACTTACACAAAGTGTTTCCAAAGTCGGACAAGCAGATATCGAAATCATTAAAAAAGCTGGAGGTTTGATTTTACCATTATCGCAGAACAATAATTATATAGAACTAACTTTTTTAAATAATCCTAAATTTTCTGATAAAGATGCGTCTCTAATAAGTACAGCTCCCATGCAAACATTATGGTTGAAATTATCAAATACTCAAATTACCGATAATTCATGTGAGTATATCGCAAAATTGAGTAATCTCACAAGATTACACCTTGAAAATACTAAGATTACTGATGCTGCATTGAGGGCAATTACACCATTGCAAAACTTAGAATATCTCAATCTGACAAATACAGCGGTAACTGATAAAGGGCTGATGACATTAGCCCCTTTAAAAAATCTTAAAAAGATTTATCTTTGGAAAACCAGAGTAACAGGAGCTGGTATTGAAAATTTGAAAAAGAATCTACCTAACCTAATTGTTGAAATAGGGATTAATGAAGGTCAAATGGCAGAGCTTTCAAAATCAAAAGTTGACGAAAAAAGCGATGATGTCTATAAGAAATAATGAGAAGAGTTGTAAACAAAGAAGGATTGATAAAAATCAATTCTTCTTTGTTTCATTTATTAGTGATTGAATTTTTTTTTCCTGATTTAGTGTATCACTATAACTTGGATAAATATAATCTTCAGGGTCATAGTTTTCGTTTGAAACTACCAAAACAATGGCATTGTCAGAGAAGTTTTCTAACGTATGCCAATCTTGTGGTTCAAGGATTAATACTTTGTTTGGTTCATCAAGTCCAAATACCATTTTTTTGTCTGGGGTTTCAACATAAATATCGCACGAACCTTGTAAACATACTAATGCTTGCCATGCTTTTATATGTCTATGCCCACCTCTTGTTTCACCATCAGCGTTGGTTATATAAAATATACGCTTTAATGAGCCAGGTAAAATATTCTCAAAGACAGTTAAATCTCCCCTGCTACTTGAATGAACAGGCAAAGTGAAAATTTTAGGCATAGTGGTTTGATGCGGTTAGTACACAAAAATTAATGGTACTTTAAATTTGTCGATTCAATTGTAATTTATTTGTAAACATAATAAAAACCTACATTATATTGTAGCAATTGCTATGATTTATTCATTGATTAATGAAAAGATTTAAAATAGAGTATAATTTTTGATTAAAATTTAAATAAAACTAAAATTTATCATATTAATATTAAGTAAATATGATAAATTTTAAGTAATCGTTAGTAAGAAGTTTTCTGTAAATAATATTTTTAAAGTACTTGTAATTAGGTATTTATGTTTGATGTTGAACTAAATGTAGCAGTACCTAATTATCAATTAGGTACCGCGAACGTTTATTAAAAAAGACATGTATTCTCATAACATGAAAAAACACAAGTTTGTTTTAACTTAAAAGCCAATCGAATTACCTCCATCGACAGGAAGAGAAACACCAGTAATATATCGAGCTGCATCCGAGGCCAAGAAAACTGCAGCCCAGCCAATATCGGATGGTTTACCAAATTTGCCAATTGGAGTGCGGTTTAAAGCACGATTCATGCGGTCGGGGTCACTGCCCATTGCAGTTTTCATCATGCTGGTTTCGATAAAACCTGGGGCGATAGCATTGATTCTTACATTTTGAGGTGAAAATTCCGAAGCCAAAACTTTTACCATTCCTTCAACCCCTGATTTTGACGCAGCATAAGCTACCACTCGGTCAATGCCATAATAAGCTGCCATTGACGAAATCATAGTGATTGAGCCACTTTTTCGGGCAATCATGCGTTTGGCACACGCACGGGTAAGGGCAAAAACAGCACTAAGATTTGTCTGAATGATGCGATTGAAATCTTCGTCCGATACTTCGAGTGCTGGGCGTTTCATGTTTACGCCAGCATTATTTACTAAAATATCAATCGGGCCGTGAGCCTTTTCAATATCATTGACCAAACCTTCGAGTGAAGGTAAATCAGTTACATCGTTTACGAAATAATGAGCATTTTCACCCAGTTCGGTAACTGCTTGTTTTAATGGTTCTTCGCGTCGGCCTGTAATAATAACTTTTGCCCCCGAAAAAATCATACATTTGGCAATGTCGAAGCCGATTCCGCTTCCTCCACCTGTGATTAAACATAGTTTATCGTTAAGTGCAAAGGCTGTACTATGTGAGATGTGTTTACTTTCTTGTGTAAAAATTGCTCTTTCTATCATCTTAAATGGTAAATTTCTACTAATTTTTTAACTTCTTCTAAACTTCTATTTGGGGGTGTGAGCGAACTCGGTATTGGCATTTTTGCAAAATCTTTGAAATACAAAACACACGCATCTCTCCACCAAATTGCTTCTTTTTCTTGAGTTTTGAGTCGAGCAGATACGCTTGCAAAAGTTTCTGTATCAATATGTGGTCGTAATTCTGCCCAATCTTGTTGTAATTTTTGAACCTCAACAACACCATTATAATAGCGGTAACAAAGTTCTTCCCAAAGCGTATTTCCAGTGCTGAGTTTTTTGTTCCATGATATATGGTGAAACCACAAGAGGTAATTCAACTCGCATTTATCGGGATTTCCCCAAGTTTCGTTAATTTCTTTTGCATAAAGTTTTATGGCATCACTCACTTGACCAGTTCGGTCGAAACCTAAGCCAATCGAATCGGCTCGGTGGTAATAAAGCGATGTCCAATCGGGTCTTGCAGCTTTGGTCAGCCATGGTTCTGGTCCGTAATGATGCCCTTCACCCATCATGTGATGCAAGCCCAAAGGATACGTATAACTGATATAAGTGGGCAATGATTTTAGCATTATCTCATTTATTTGAGTTTTTGCTTTTTCATTATTTGTCAGAGTCATTCCAATCCATTCTTTGGCAATTTTTTCCGAACTCAATGAATTATCCCAAGCTAAACGACCAAAAGCATACCAATTTGCTTGATTGAAAGGGTGTCCGCACCAATTGGCATCTGAGCCCGTATTTGCCACTCCAGCCATTAGTGAAATTTGATTATTATATAAACTTCCATCAATGACTTTGGCAACGGTTGAGCCTTTTCCTTTAGCGTAAGTATCGGTATCAAGGCATTCTTTAAACATAGGAGCTAAATAGGTGAGGTGAGTCGATTGCCCCAAATATTCTTGCGTAATTTGAAATTCCATAGCCAATTTAGTATTCGGAAAACCGCCAAACATTGGGTGAAATGGTTCACGAGGCATGAAATCAATCGGTCCATTTTTTACTTGAACAATCACTTTTTCGTCAAATTTGCCATCGAGTGGCTTAAATTGTTCGTAAGCCTCTTTGAAACGGTCGCCTTTGGGGTCGGCATTATACACAAATGACCGCCAAATGACGATTCCCGAAAACGGTTTCATTGCTTCGGCCAACATATTAGCACCATCAGCGTGGGTCCGACCGTAGTCTTGCGGGCCTGGTTCTCCTTCAGAATTTGCTTTAACTAAATAACCACCAAAATCAGGAATGTATTGATGAATTTCTTTCGTTTTTTCATACCACCATTTTCTTACTTCAGGGTCGAGTGGGTCAGAAGTTTTTAAGCCTCCAAGTGTACGAGGTGAACGAAAATTTACGGAAATAAAAACTCG
>JAIYBU010000108.1 GCA_027488335.1 Cytophagaceae bacterium | reverse complement strand
TTTGTTGTGCCAGTGGCATCATAAAGATATACTTTTACGCCTGAAATTGGACTTTCTGTTCCATCTTGTTGACCGTTGTTGTTTTGGTCTGTCCATACATAGTTGCCGAGAGAACCGTAGCAATTTCCTGAAGTTATGATTACAGGACAGCACAATTTACTATCACAAAGACCAGCATCTTTGGCTTTCCAGATATATTTCCCAATAGTGTTAGCAATATATGTTGAGCTATTTGCCCCTGCAATAGCTGTTGTATCAGTACCAGAAACTAAATACCATTGATAATTTGTAAGACCAGATTGTGCCGTAAGTGTATAACTTTCTCCTGCACAAATAGTATAATTCGTAACTGTACAAGGCGTATTTACAACTACAATTGTAGTAGCTGTTGCTGTGCAAGTACCACTCGAAAGAACTGTTACGGTATATATACCTGCCATTGGAGCTGTGGCCGAAGCTATTGTTGGATTTTGTATCGTTGAAGTAAAGCCATTTGGTCCAGTCCATGAATAACTTGTTCCACCTGTTGAAGTTGAACTCAAATTAATAGTACTGCCCGAATTTACTGGAGTATTACTTCCTGCTGTTACGGCTGCTGGGGGGGTACAGTTAACAATTTTAGGTGCAAAACCCATATCCCAAGTATAGTCATATTTATTGGCAACGATAGGTGTAATGGCTGTTATTGCTAACGTATCAGTACCAATTATGAATTGAACGCCATCAGAGTCAAGCGAATCACTTGGACTCGCAATATTTGGAAGAGTTACTACACAATTATTGACTGGTTTATGAAAAACCGCATAATAATTCCCAGGATTCAAATTTGTAAATTGATAAAACCCTGGATTACCATTTTTGCTATTTGTCAATGTAAAACTAACCAATGAGTCAGTAGCAATATTAGGGGAAGCTCCTTTGGCCCAATACAAATCAACTTTTACGCCATTTATACCACTGGTTGAGGTTTCATCTTGTAAACCATTCTTATTTTCATCTTTCCAAACGTAATTACCAAATCCAGCGGGACTTGTTGGCTTAACAGCGATACCAACCTTTATAGGTTCAGAAGGTAGTAAAGCTACATTATTATCGGCACGGTTTGTAACATAACCAAATGAATTCCATGCAATCTCACCACTTGTTGGAGCATCAATTGGTGCTCTCATAGACCATATTAATGATAAACTATCACCTGGTTGCAAAATAGTATTGCCAAAGTCAAATTTAAGGGATTGAACGGTTGTTACATCGGTTGGTAAAGATATACTCCAATTGGGTGTATCACAAGGTGTTGGAATGCCAGGTGTTAATTCGTCCCTACATGGATTTTGAGCTGTACTATAATATACGGTTACATTTGTATTTGCTGGAATAACAGTAACTGGAGCAATCAGAAATGGTCTCCATTGAGTATTCCTTGCTGAAATGTCAATAACACCTTTATCGCCAACAAAAGGTAATATGTCAATAATTTTAACATCTTTCATAGCAACATTTCCTAAATTTTTGACTTTTAGGAGATAGTCAGCTTTTCCTCCTGGAACTGTGTTTCCATTTGCAGGATAACGCGTATATTCTGTATCGCACGTTCCTTTTACCCATTTCACAGATTCTAATCCTGCTCCTGCTGGAAAAATAACATTAAAGTTTCTGAATGCTGTACATAACGAGTCAGTCGTAGAGCCATTAGCATTCAAATCGTTTACATCTTTTACTTTTAAATAGTTACTTTCCAATCCAGAGCCTGTCCAACCCTCCCAATTAATACAAGTGGTAGGGCTTGAAGACGTGCTCGAAAAATACGATTTATTTTTAAGTAATCCAGTTGAAACACCTTTTTTTACTTTTGCATTGATAATAATACTAAAGACTCTACCACCTCCAGTAGTATTTTTTGGAATTGTTTTACCGCTCAAATTCCATCTTAAAAGTGTTTGTCCTGTACCATTATAATTTGTCGTCAAGGTAGTTGGGGTTCCTGAAGGTATGCTCCCTCCGTTTAATGTAAATGGTTCATTCCACTCTTCTTGAATAGTTGCATTGACAAATTGTATTTCAGCAGGTAACACATCCGTGATAATTGGGTCAACAATATCCATATTTGAATTGCCCGCCTGCCCGTAAATTATCTTATAACTTATATCATCACCTGGCAAATATCCTGGTTTTGACGGAAATAACTGTTTTTCTGTTAGTACAATCAATTTAGGTTCAGAAACTGGTATTGTTACGCAAGCCGAAGTATTTCCTGCATAGTAATTATATACCATATTAAGATTACTGCCTGAACTCCACTGACCACTTCCAGTAACACAATTGGTAACAACATCTGTATTTGGAACTGCTGTGGGCGAAACCGTACCATATAAATATCCCCATTGTTGACCACTTACCCAAGGGAAGAATGACCCACCTCCTGGTATGGGATTCAAATATTCCCATTTTAAAGCTGAGACTTGCTCCCCAGAAGCCAAAGATAATTCATAGACATTGTGATAAATTTGCGTTCCCATATTGAACGGGCTACCAGGCCAGAGCCTATAAGTACTATTTGAGCTGGTCTTATAATATAGATTATAATTTACGCCACTACCTCCAGAAGGGTTACTTATATCATTAAAATTAGATAAAATAAAATTTGCAGGTAATACATCTTCATAGACAAAGTTATTCATTGCCAAAGACTGGCTTTCATTAAACCATATCATTTGAAAAACCATTCCTCCACCAGGAGAAACGTTTTTTTGTCCAGCATCACCTTTGATTATTTGTACTTGGTCTATAAAAGTGGGAGGTGTGGCTCCATTTGTAGCAGTGGTAGTAACTTTATTCGATGGAGCAGTTAAGTTTGGTCCTCCATAAGCTATGTTATCGGCAGTAGCTCCAGTAAAGGTCCCATATTTGAATGCCCCTATAATTTGTACTTGGTCAGTTGTACCATTCAAAGGCGATTTCATCGTAATGGTAACAGTATGATTACTTGCATTATAAGTAATGCTTTGCACATTACCTGTTGCTGGACTTGAACCAATGTACTCAATATTGGCAGGTAAAGGGTCAGTAACAACCGCATTTGTACAAGAACCAGTAGTACTTGGACAATTAATATTCAACGTGTAAGTAATTGGGGAACCAATATCTGCCGTAGTTTTATCCACTGCTTTAGTCACCACAACTTGTGAAAATGCTAAATTAGAAAATGTAATTATAAAAAAACTAAAAAGTATTCTTATAAAATTTGAGTTCTGATGAAGATTCAAGTCGGAATCTTGAAAAGCGGGTGTAAACACTTTTTTCATGTTTTTATTATTACGACAGCAATTATTCTTAATTTATTTCAAAAGTTATTTTGCAATGTTAGTTTTTAGTTACCGTAACAGTTCCACAATTAGGGAATGGGCAAGGCACCGTACAATTTTGAGGATTAATAGTAACAATTACATCTTTAAAACACGTATCATTACCATTAAAGACTCGAATTGTATATTGTGCAGTAACGCTCGGATTTGCAATATTTAATAAACTCCCAGAACCACCTGTTAAACTTTTGGCAGTAACATAAGTTGCACTCGAAGTTCCTCCCAAATCAATTGAATATCTATCAGCATTTGTTGCAACAAACACTATTTTCGCATCACTATTTGCTGTACCTCCATTACAAGTAGCTTGTGTTACCGTTGGTGTTACCGTTGGTTGTGTACAAACTACCGTAGTTGGTGTTACAAGCACTACTGTAGTTGCTGTTGCGGTACAAGTACTTGAAGATAAGACTGTTACTGTATATGTACCTGCCATTGTAGCAGTTGCCGATGCAATCGTAGGGTTTTGTGTGGTTGAAGTAAAGCCATTTGGTCCAGTCCATGAGTAGCTTGTGCCACCTGTTGAAGTAGATGTTAGGCTGATTGCACTCCCTTCATTTACTGGTGAATTACTACCTGCTGTTACGGCTGTTGGTGGTGTACATCCAATACAAGTTACAGCTTCAACTATGATAGTAGTATCTTTATAACAAGCATCAGCACCATTGAATAGTCTCAAAATATACTTCCCCCCCGTATTCGGAATGGAAGTCTTCACATCTTTATTAGCGGCGTAAGTGGTAGCTGAAGCATAAAGAGGGCCATCATAAGTGGCAGCATTCAAAGTACTAATACCACATTTATCAGTATTGTCTGCCGTAATAAGGGTAATCTTACCGTTGTTTAAAGGAGTAATGTCTGTACAAGTGGGTGCTGACTTACTGAGCGTAATGTTAGTTGCCAAAGGCAGTGTACAGGTCGGGCATTCGTTTGGCTCGGTGTAAGACTGTACTTTAGAACAGTTAGTATCACTAAAATTAATATAAACATTTCGCTCGCCACCATAACTCGTAATATTAGGAATGCTAAAGTTGATAACGTTAGCAAAAGGAGCACTCAACGTCTGTGAGCCTCCCCCCTTTACGTTTATAGTCAGAGTTCCAGTCGATGGAGCACCACCATCAACCGTTACCTTACCCGTGAGTGTATAAGTGCCATTAGGCGTGCAGGTAGTTTGAGTAGTTATGGTAATATTAGGCGGAAAAGTATTACAAATGGTAAACGTAGATGACTGTGCTGGACAACCCGAACTGCTCACTGATGCTGTATTTAACGTAAAAACACCACAGCCCTGACCCGTAATAGTGATACTGTTATCGCAGGCATCGAAAGTCATCCCCGTCATAGAAGTAGGTACCCAACTACTACCGCATACAATACCATTGCAGCCACTGAAGGCTTCTTGATTAAGATAGAATTTTGTGCCAATAGCCCCACAAACATTGCGAGAAAAAGCAGTAGGGAGATTAACAGGGCAAGATTCTTTTAAAATAGCAATAGCTTTCGAAGCAGTACCACTACCATTGGGCGGGTTTGGTACACCTGTACCGAGGTAGGTTAAAGATGCGGCATCAATGACCGAAATACAATCTTCGGCGGTATTATTATTATAATTTGAAACATATAATCTATTGGTATTCGATGACCACGTAATTCCAATAAGAAAGCTATTATGTGCCGCAATATTTACCTGATTGATAAGCGTTCCAGCTGAATTATATTTATAAATATTGCCATTTCGTTGAACTACATAAAAATTACCGCTATTATCGCCCACAATACCGAAGGTCTCACTTACTGAAGTTCCAGGCACCTGAATAAGCGGATTAATACAAGCCCCAGGATTGCCAGCTACCCCAGCCTCAAGTTGCCCTTTGGTAAATACCCATACCATACCGTTCGACCTATCCGAAATATACACCAACTCCGTAACGGGATTGTAAGAAAGTCCCCATTCGTTATAATTACTGCTACCTATCAAACACATTTTCCCTATTTTCTCTCCTGTACAAGAATTGTAGGCAGTAGGTCCACCAGTAGAGTTATGATAAATGATATTTCCAATACTAAAAATATTCTGGGTTTGAGCCTGTTGAGTTGTAATAGTAGTAGATGAAACTGGCTCAATTACACCATCACAATTGAAGCGTCTTAATAGCCCTTTGTCACCGTTTTCACCAATATATAACTTCCCATTGAGGTCCGTCGCCAATCCATGTGGACTTGACAGTTCTGAAGTCCCTGTACCAGGGTACCAGTGGGGGCCACCATTGGCTCCAATAACTTCCGTAAGAGCTATGCTACTACCTACTTCAAACTTCATAACAGTTCCTTTAAAAGGGTCATTGAGGTAAATAAACTCCTTCGTGGTGCAGGTTTGTGCCTGTACATGCCCACTCAATATTGCCCATTGAGCAACCAAGAAAAACAATAGAAACAGACCCCTTCCCCCATGTGTTTTTGAAAAAAACAGGTTAGCCCAAAGCTTTAATAAAAAAATCGAATAGTTATAACTAAGTAGTTTAAAAACAAGGCCTCTCTGTATCAACCTATTGGTTCCATTGTGAAATAAAGAGAAATTCTTTGACTGATTAGATAGTACTTTAAAAATGAGTAATAACCAATAAGCTGCAAACGACCGTGTGGCTTGGAATGGATTTGTAAAATCTTTCTTCATCGCGATTGAAAATGAATAGTATGTGAATTACGGTAAGAAATTAAGATTCGGATTTTATACTCTGTTCTATTAAAATGAGCAAATAGCATACCATAAATTCAAGAAAATAAATACAGTGCAAACAACAATATAAAAAACTGATAATAAGACACTTACAAAAAACATTCAACTATAAAATATGGCATTAAGGAAAACTTATTATTGATTTTACGATGAGGTTAGAGATAAATTAAACGCTTGAATGGTTGATTTACTTAATCTTTATTTACTGCTACTGTGCCACAATAGGATATAGGAATGGGTATTTCAATGTTTGTGTTAATCCAATATCTAACCACCCAGTAATCCTAAATTAGCAGTTCTTTTTCTCAGCAACGCATTAAAAGCATCATAGGCTCTTAGCCCGACCTCAGTTAGTGCGGAAATAGCATCTTTTATGCCATTATTATCAAAAAAAAAGCATAAACGCTTTTTCCTGTCTATAAACTATTAGTGAAGCAATACTATACATACCAAAGGCGTTCAAAAAATATACCACCTTAACTACCGAAAAAATAAACTTACCGAACGGTAGTATTTAGTAATAAGTACTAAAAATCTAAAAGATTTATAAGAAAAACCTTTAATTCCCAAAAGCTATGCCAAAGTCAGATTTGCTCCATATATTGGCTCTCATGGGAGATTAAGTATTCTTTATTATATGTGTGGAGATAATAAATTCTTTGTTTTTATTAATATTCGCCTTGGTTTTAGGTTTTTTCGAGATAGCAAAACTATCTATCGGCAAAAAGCGTTTATCAATCAAAGCACGTAATTTTTGATTCAAAATATCACATGAAAGGTTTTCGTTTTTCAGAGTTTAAACCCGAAATGAAGGGTAATAATAAATTTGAGCAACTACTCAATATTCTGCAACAACTATTGCTCATTACAGCGGGCGATGTAAGTCAGGCTCTCTCATATATGAGTGACCTCGACCGCCAATATCAACTCACAAGCGATGAATACGGCATGGCTAATTTCATTGATGACCTCAAGAAAAAAGGTTATATCACCGAAGAAAACCAAGAAGCAGGTACGTTCAAAATGACGGCTAAAAGCGAGCAAAGCATCAGAAAACAATCGCTTGATGAAATCTTTGGAAAACTCAAACGCACCAAATCAAGCGGAAGCCACCATACCCCATATACTGGTACGGGCGACGAGCTAAGTAGCGACATCAGAGCCTTTCAGTTTGGCGATACGCTCGACCAAATATCGATGACAGAATCTCTGAAAAATGCCCAAATTAATGGTGGAATTGATGATTTTATGCTCCTCGAAAGCGACTTGGAAGTGGTTGACCGTGAATCAAAAATTCAGACTTCAACCGTGTTGATGATTGATATTTCGCACTCAATGATTTTGTATGGTGAAGATAGAATAACACCTGCTAAGAAAGTGGCATTGGCATTAGCCGAACTGATTCGCACAAAATACCCAAAAGATACGCTCGATATTCTGGTGTTCGGAAATGATGCTTGGCAGATTCAGCTCAAAGATATTCCTTACCTCGAAGTGGGGCCATATCATACCAATACTGTGGCGGGTTTAGAGCTTGCCATGGATTTACTACGTAGAAGAAAAACAAAAAACAAGCAGGTTTTTATGATTACTGACGGTAAGCCAACGTGCTTGAAAGAAGGAATAAATTACTACAAAAATAGCTTCGGACTTGACCGTAAAATCGTGAACAAAACCCTTACAATTGCAGCACAAGCTCGCCGTTTGGAGATTCCGATTACTACTTTTATGATTGCAACCGACCCTTATTTGAAGCAATTTGTTCAGCAATTCACGGAGGTAAACAATGGCCGAGCTTACTACAGTGGTTTAAATGGCTTGGGTGGTTTTGTTTTAGAAGATTTCCAACGAAATAGAAGAAAGAATGTAAAGTAATGAGGTAACTGTTTACAATCAATAATCCACAGAAATATTGCATAAATATCAATCATTGAATTAATTATACTCAATTAGCACAAAGTTGCAAAGGCCCATAGACATAAAATCTTGATAATAAGATAGTTAAATGTCTAAATTTTCGCAAACTATTTTGGGTTAAGTATAAAGCCTATACTTTATATTTAAAAATAGGCCAAAAGTTGCACTATAACGAAATGCAAAAAAAAGAACGATACAAAGAATTAGTTGAGTATTTCAGCATGAATTACCCCGAAGCTGAAACTGAACTTGTTTACACAAATCCGTATGAGTTATTGGTAGCCGTAATTCTTTCGGCACAATGCACAGACAAACGAGTCAATATTGTTACCCAAAAGCTTTTTCCACGTTTTCCTACGCCCGAAAGTTTGGCCGCATCAACTGCTGAGGAAGTTTTTGAATATATTAGAAGCGTCAGTTACCCCAACAATAAAGCCAAACATTTGGTCGGAATGGCTCGTATTTTGGTCAATGATTTTAATTCAGAAGTACCAAATACGATTGAAGATTTGCAAAAAATGCCTGGAGTTGGTCGCAAAACTGCCAACGTAATTGTTTCGGTCATTTTCAATCAACCTGCAATGGCAGTTGATACCCACGTCTTTCGCGTTTCGCATCGCTTGGGTTTAGTCCCCAAAACTGCTAAAACACCGCTTTTAGTAGAAAAACAATTAATCAAGCACATTCCGAAAGATAAAATTGCAGTAGCTCATCATTGGCTGATTCTTCATGGTCGATATATATGTGTAGCTCGCACACCAAAGTGTAGCGAATGTAACCTAAAACCGTTTTGCCAAGCCTTCGAAAAACAAAAATTTGATACCCCTCATTTATAGCCTAAGTTTCCAATTTGCATAAATAATCATGGAAATAAAAGAATTAATGCAAACCTTCGCCTACGAAGGAAAAGTAGAATGGTTAAGTTACCGCCCTGGGCCAACATCTCGTGGTGAAATTGTAGCAGCCGATGAAATTGAAGTTTCAGAGAAAAAAGGAATCGTAGGCGATAGATACAGAGGAAGTAACAAAAAACGCCAAGTTACGCTCATTCAAGCCGAGCATATTGACGCAGTAGCTCAAATGCTTCAAAAAGAAAATATCGACCCTGCACTTTTACGTAGAAACATTGTTGTTTCTGGACTGAACCTTCTGGCTTTAAATAATTTAGAGTTTAAAATCGGTGAAGCAATCTTGAAAATGACTGGATACTGCCATCCTTGCAGCCGAATGGAGCAAAACCTCGGAACGGGCGGCTACAATGCCATGCGTGGACACGGCGGCATTACTTGCATGGTCATTCAAGCTGGAAAAATCAAAATAGGTGACTCAGTGGGTTTACCCTAAAAACCTGCAATAATTGTTTTTAATGTTAGTTCATCAACAGTATGTTTGCCATCGAAACAAACAATTTTGGGATTAATATCTTTAATCATATCAGCTCTAAATTTTTCAGAAACTTCGGGATAAGCCAGCAAAAATTCATCTTTATCGCCATAAATGTAGTAAGTTTCAACATTTTTTAGTTTTTCGGGCTCAATTACTTCGCTGATTCCGTTACTAAAAAAGCCCGCCCAAAGTAGTAGTCGATTACATTTGATTTTTCCAGCACCAAACCATCGGCAGACTGTTGCACACCCCTGCGAAAACCCCAAAATATTAACTTCTATATTAGTCAAATCAAAGCCTTTCAATAAACTTTCATAGAGACTGTTCAAATAATCATTGTTATCATCAATTTCCGACTGGCGTAATTCACGGGTCATCCACGAAGCTCCTACTCTATTAAAATTATCATCTAAATAAAACCTCGAAGGGGCTTCAGGAGCAACTATAAAAACTTTATTATCAGTAATTTGGTTAAACTTCTTGATAAAATACTGTGAAAGTTGCCCATAACCATGCACCGCAAACCAAATCGTTTTGGTGTTTTCATTCAACTCTCCAAGTGTATAGTAGCGTGCCGTTCTCTCTATTTTAATGTTATGTTCATTCATCTGAATAAATTTATTGATACGAACATTCGTAAATCGTAATTCAAAAAATCACCCTCCCGCCTTTTTAGCCTTATAGCCTTCTTTGAGCAAAAATGTTAGAATTTTATCACGGTGGTCGCCTTGTAACAAGATTTCACCCTCTTTGGCGGTTCCGCCACTTCCACACAGATTTTGAAGCTTTTTTCTGAGACTTTGTAAATCTTCATCTTTCCCGATAAAACCATCGACCCGACTTACAATTTTATTCCCACCTTTTCTGTCCAACCAAATCTTAAAGTTTTGTTGCTGAGCAGGTAAAGTTTCGGGTTCTTCTTCTTCTCCAAAATTAAATTCAAAATCAGGGTTAGTTGAATACACAACACCCTCTTTAAATTTCTTATTTTTCATATTATTACTCTTAAACTTTTCTCCAAAATACTGATAATCAACTCATTGGTATTCAATTGCAATGGTTCACCATCGTAATGAATTAAGAAGTTTTGTTCGGTTAAAACCTTAAATTTCGTTCCTCTATAATTTTCTGAAAGCTCCGAAGAATGAATATTTCCATTGAATAACTGACCAATCATCGACAACGCCTGAAAAGTGGATGGCGGATTGATAATCGTACAATCAATCAGACCATCGTCAATAATGGCAGTCGGCGTAATATAAGCATTATTACCAAACTGGCTTGCATTGCCGAAGGTTATACTAAAAACACCATAATTGTCCGCTCCAAAAACACAATTGAGTGGCTTGTACTTCCAAAACTCCGAAAAACCTATTTTTATATAATTCAGCATTCCACGCCCTTTAGTTTTCGAGAAAATCTCGGCACAATGGGCATCGAATCCGATTCCTGCCGTACAGAAAAAAGGCACATCATTTGCATAACATACATCTATGATTTTACTTACTGGCGTATTCAACGATTCTATGGCTTTTGCCGCCTTCATCGGAATTCCAAGTTCTCTTGCTAAGCCATTGCCCGAACCAGTAGGAATAATCCCCAAAGCAGTTTTTGTGTGAATCAAGGCTCTACCGACTTCGTTTACAGTACCATCTCCACCAATAGCTACAACAGTTGGAACTCCATTTTTTACGGCATCGGCAGCAATTTCGGTGGCATGTCCTGCATATTCAGTATAGCATACTTTAGGCAAATATATTTCTTTATCTAACTGATTATCAATTAGTTTCACTATTGACTGATGCACTTTCTTGCCTCCCGAAATCGGATTTACAATAAACCAAATTGCTTGTTTATTCACGAAAATTTAATAGATTTATGCTTTCGTGCAAAGATATGAAAAGTCAATGGTTGAAAACAATCTTGTATCAAAAAACATATTTTCAAAAACTAAACATTTATGAAGAAAAATCTACTATTAATTTATTTCGTGCTAATCTCGGTCGCAAGTTTTGCTCAAGGAAATAACGAACGTCAGGTGGTGTTGGATGTATTGGCTCGCCAAAACAAAAATTGGAATGAAGGAAATATCAGTGCCTTTATGGAAGATTATTGGAAGTCCGATTCGTTGATGTTTATTGGTTCAAAAGGAGTAGTTTATGGATGGAAAGCAACGCTCGACCGATACAACAAAAGTTATCCCGACCGAGCGACAATGGGAACACTAAAATTCGACATTCAGAAAACCGACTTTCACTCTGCAACCACTTGTTGGGTATTGGGCAAATGGTATCTCACTCGCCCCGAAAAAGGCGATATTGGGGGCTATTTTACTCTCATACTCAAAAAAATCAACGGTAAATGGCTGATAGTTTCTGACCATACGAGTTAGCACCTAACCTCTAAAAAGGCACTAAGGAACTAAAAAACTAATGCTACTATTAGCATCTTCTCGGGGTGTTCGATAGTAGCCTATTGGGGTTAAAATTAGTCCCCATTTAGGGGCGAGGGGGTGTAAAACTATTAAACAACTTCAAAAAATCTTCTTTACGGCGACGAGAAAGGTTTACATTATACTCTTCGTCTAACTTCACTAATAGACCTTCATGAATCTGATAACCAACTACGTGGTTTAGATTGACCATAAATGATTTGTGCGTACGAAAGAAATCAAAAGGAATAAAACGTTTTTCGAGTTCTTTCAAAGTTTTCGACACGATGAGCGTTTCTCCTCCTTGCATAAAAACTTCAGTATAATTTACATCGGCTTTGAGGAAAAGTACATCGGCTGGATTTACTTTTTTCTTTCCAGTTAAACGTATTGTTGAGGTGCGGATGGGTAATTGTAATTTCATGATTAAAGAGTATAATTTGAAATAAATATCAATCGATGGTATGACACTTATTTCAGATAAAAGGTTGTAAAGGATTTATAAAAAATAAAGTAGCTTATCAAGCAGTAGAATAGTGTTTGAATAAAACAGAAATATATATTACTGATAATAAGCCACTCAAGTATTGAAACGCTAAATATTATCTAACGATTATCATGATTAACAGTTGAATCTCTTTTTATTAGCTCTACTGGCGGAAGCCTTTGATTCTCGTCAAGAGCTGCTGATGAATCGGCTGATGCCCCAGTTGAATCTGACACAGCTACTTCTCCATCCGTCGAGACACAACCTTGATAATCTTTGGTAATCTTCATTCCAGGTTTAGGAAAGGCTCCAGGACTGTAACCAAGTTTTTTATCGGTATAAACGCTTTGCATAAATTTTCCAAAAATAGGCATTGCAGACCTCGACCCTTCTCCCATACGAGAGCGGAAGTGAATACTGCGGTCGTCGCCACCAACCCAAACACCACATATCAAATCTTTGGTAAAACCAATGTACCACGAATCAGAATAGTTGGAGGTCGTACCTGTTTTACCAGCAGCTTGTCCACCATTTCCGAACAATGCACTGCAATATTCAAATAATCCTTGCGACGTTCCACCTGCTTCCTCAACACCTCCACGTAACATATATTGCATCAAGAAAGCTGACTCTGGTTTTATTGCATCACGTTTTTTGGTTTCAAACTCAAATAAAACTTTTCCTTTGGCATCTTCTATTTTAAATACCAACATTGGGTCGGTATATTGCCCTTCATTCAAAAATACACCGTAAGCTGCTACCATTTCGTAGAGCGAGACATCTGAAGTACCGATTCCGAGCGAAAGAACAGGCTCGAGCGGTGCAGTTATGCCGAGTTTACGAGCATAATCAATGATAACTTTGGGCTTTACTTCGTCAGACAACTGTGCCGCTACGGAGTTGACCGAGCGAGCAATTGCTTTTCTGAGAGTCATGTTTGAATAAGTAAAATTACCATCGGCATTTTTAGGCTCCCACGTTTTTGTTTGGCCATTTTCCTGCCATTCTTTCTTGAAAGGTTTGTCTTCACGGCGGTCGCAAGGCGAAAGGTTTAGTGGCCCATCAATGGCGGCCGTATAAAGGACTGGCTTGAAAGTAGAACCTGGCTGACGACGACCTTGCTTAACGTGGTCGTATTTAAAATAATCATAATTGATACCACCAACCCACGCTTTTATGAAACCCGTGTAGGGGTCCATTGCCATCATTCCAGTCTGTAAAAATCTTTTATAGTAATTGATTGAGTCAACTGGACTCATCATCATCTCTTTTTCTCCTTCCCAACTAAAAACTCTTATCGGTTTCTTCTTTTCGTACATATAATATCGTACAGAATCAGGATTATTTTTATACTTCTTCACCAAACGCTTGTAAATTGGCGTTCGTTTGGCAACTGTATCCAAAAAACCAGGTATTTCTTGTCCATTTTCATACGTCCACGGATTTCGCCCTTTCCATTCTTGGTCAAAAACTTTCTGCAAGCGTTTCATGTGGCTCGATACTGCGGTTTCGGCATGGGTTTGCATTCTGGAATCGATGGTGGTATAAATTTTCAAGCCATCACGATACAAATCAATGTCGATTTCGTTTTTCTTTGCCCAGTTTTCTACAAACTTAGCCAATGCTACTTTAAAATAACTTCCTTGACCATCATATGAATCTTCCATATTCACATCAAGTTTAATGTCCGTCTTGCTCAATTTATCAACTTCTTCTTGCGTCAGAGCTTTATTCTTTGCCATGAGTTGTAAAACTGTATTACGACGTTTCAGGGCATTCTTCGGATTTCGAATTGGGTTGTAGAGCGTTGTTCCTTTTTGTAAACCGACCAAAATGGCTGCCTCTTCGGGCTGTAAAGCAATAGGTTCTTTGTTGAAATAAGTCTTCGAAGCTGTACGAATTCCGTAGGCATTATTACCATAATCAACAGTATTGAGGTACATCGTCAAGATTTCACCCTTCGTAAAGTTGCGTTCCAGACGAATCGCTGTGAGCCATTCTTTGGTTTTATAAACCAAGGTTTTTACCAAAGGAATGTAATAGAGTAATCCTTTCATCTCACTTCTACGAGTGTTGTAAAGGTTTTTAGCAAGTTGTTGAGAAACTGTACTTCCACCGCCACGCTCACCACCGCCCATTACGATACCTACCGCAACACCAGCCATTGATTGTAAGTCAATACCCGAATGGTCATAAAAGCGTTTATCTTCGGTAGCGATTAGAGCTTTGAATAACCACGGTGACATTTGTGAAGAATCAATTGTTTTACGATTTTCGGTAAAAAATTTACCTATTTCTACACCGTCCGCAGTAAAAATAGCAGAAGACTGTGAAATCTTAGGATTGGTGAGTTGCTCAATGCTTGGCATTCGACCGCATAACCACAAGAAGTTAGTTTCGATACAAAATAGATAAATCAACCCCACAACGATTGTTCGTAGGCTATACTTATATATTTTGCTGATGGCGGGGTAGTAGCTCCCCTCCGAATCGAACTTTGAAACAAAATAGTTTCTGGCATCATCAAGTTTACGATAAGATTTCGTAAAAACTCGTTCTACTTTTTCTTCGCCAAAGACTTTACATAAAAGACGATACATCTTGTCTAAAACCCACCACCATCCTGTAGTAACTTTTGAAACAATGGTTGACCAAATTCGCTGAATAATCGACAAAATATTTTTTAAATTATCTATCATAGGGTGAGTACATAATATTTTTATACAAAAGTAGCTTATTGTGGCCTTATCTACCAACTTGGGGTTAAAATGATATGCAAAGAAACACCAAAGTTTTGAAAAATGCTTTTACAAATAAATGATTATGTTAGAATTTATCAAAATTTAACGAGATTATTTCAGACTCTGACAGATTTCAAAGTTTCTGTCGAAAGTTATTAATAGTTTTTTAAACCTTTTATTCGAAAAAAAATCCACTTATACTTATTTTATCATTATATCTGACTATCAAGTTATCTTTGAGTCACTAAACCAAACATACATCAACCGTGAATAATATCTTAGAAGTTCACAATGTTGTGAAACGCTATTCGCAACACACCGCCCTCAACGACGTTAGCATCAATATTCCAAAAGGGGTAATTTTTGGCCTTCTTGGCCCAAACGGTGCAGGTAAAACATCACTCATTCGTATCATCAATCAGATTACTGGCCCCGACGAAGGGCATGTATTATTTGATGGACAGAAACTAAACCAGCAGCACATTAAAGAAATTGGGTATTTACCCGAAGAGCGTGGACTTTACAAAAAAATGAAAGTCGGCGAACAATTGCTTTATTTGGCTCAGCTTAAAGGGCTTTCGGAAAAACAAGCCCTCGAAAAACTCAAAGAGTGGTTCATTAAATTTGATATTAAAACTTGGTGGACAAAAAACGTGGAAGACCTCTCGAAAGGTATGCAACAAAAAATTCAGTTTGTGGCCACCGTTCTACACGAACCGCAGTTGATTATCTTAGATGAACCTTTTTCGGGTTTCGACCCTATCAATGCTGATTTGATTAAAAACGAAATCTTAGAATTGAAAGAAAAAGGCTCAACAATTATTTTTTCAACTCACCGCATGGAGTCAGTTGAAGAACTCTGTGACCACATTGCCCTCATTAATAAATCAGAAAAAGTGCTTGATGGCGAGAAAAACGAAATTAAAGAGCGTTTCAAAACTAATACATATAATATCAAGTATTCGGGTGAATTATTGACAACCTCAAATGATTTTGAGATTATAAATACCGAAAAGATAGAAGATAATTTTTCGAGTTCTACCATTAAATTAAATTCTGGAACACCTGTTAATCAATTAATTAGACAAATAATTGACCAAGTAGAACTTCGTTCGTTCGGTGAGAATATTCCGTCGATGAACGATATTTTCAAAATGGTTGTCAACGAAACTATTGATTAATTGTAGGGTAAATTTAATCTGACGGGTTACAAACCCGTCCTACAAAACAACTAAACACATGAAAAATATACTACTCATCTTACGCAGAGAATACCTTGTCAGAATCAAGAAAAAATCTTTTTGGGTAATGACACTCCTAATGCCCCTACTTGTTTCGGGTTTTTATGCCTTATTATTTTGGGGTGTTTTCAATTCGCGTGAAGTGCAACGAGTTTCAATCCTTGATGAAAGTGGCTCGTTTACTCAAAAATTTAAAGATTCTGAAAAAGTAAAATTTGAATACTTGAATTTGCCGATTGACTCCGCACTTAGTCGTCTCAACCAAAAACGTACCGACATCGTGGCAGTGATTCCGAAAGACATTATCGAAGAGCCAAGTGGTCTGAGAATTTATACGGGCAAAGGCGTAGGTTTTGAAATTCAAGGAAAAATCGAGCGAATTATTCAGAATGAAATCCGAAATGTAAAATTATCAAAGGCGGGTATCGACCAAAAGGTGTTGGAAGATGCCGATGTGGATGTTTCATCAAAAGTTGTGGTGGTAAGCAAAGAAGGAGAGCAAAAAGAACAAAATACATTGGCTTCAACCGTTTTGGGCTTCATTACTGTTATTTTAATGTTTTCGACCGTAATTGGTTTCGGAATGCAAGTAATGCGTGGTGTGATTGAAGAAAAAACGAATCGTATTATTGAAGTAATTATTTCTTCGGTAAAGCCATTTCAGTTGATGATGGGGAAAATCTTAGGCGTTGGCTTGGTCGGTCTTACGCAATTTACGCTTTGGATAACCTTAACTTTTGTACTCACAACGGTTAGTTCTTCAATGTTGCCATCTCAGCAAATAGCGAAAGCCGCTCAAGAACAAATGTCGGAAATGCCACAAAAAGATAAAGATAAAATTGCTAAGAAAATGGAGCAAACGCCATCGGATGCAGGCAAAGTGATGGCATTTATTCAGAGTGCAAAAAACCTCAATATTCCGCTTATAATTGGTTGCTTTTTGTTCTATTTCTTATTTGGATATTTGTTTTATGCCTCCGTTTACGGAGCAATCGGCTCAGCGGTTGATAATGAAACCGATACCCAGCAATTTATGTTTCCGATAATGTTACCGCTATTGGCGGGTTACTTAATTGGACTCATGACTGCGGGACAAACTGATAATAAATTACTTTTTTGGGCATCAATCATTCCGTTTACTTCACCCATCACGATGATGTCTCGCTTGCCATTTGGTGTTGAGCCATGGGAATTGATTTTATCCATGTCGTTGCTCGTCATAAGCACTTTTGGCATGGTTTGGATTGCGGCAAAGATTTACCGTGTAGGTATCTTGATGTACGGTAAGAAACCAACCTTCAAGGAAATCGGAAAATGGTTGTTTTATAAAGGATAAAAAACGAAAGAGCCACACTATTTAAACGGTGTGGCTCTTTTAGTTTAACATAATTTTATGCTAAATTAGTATTATTCTAAAACTAAATCCAATTTTAATGAAAGTGCATTTTTCAATTGATTAACATTACTCTTATGCTCAAAAATTTGTTTTTGAGTTTGAGAGATTTCTTCATTACTTTCATTTAATTGCCTTAAAAGTTCTTTTTTTAACTCTTTGGAAGCCTTAATTTTTTCTTCGTTAGTCATAATTATAAATTGTTTAAACGACTAATCATAAATTCACAATGCTCTATATCCAAATCAATATCATCCAATTCTGTACGAAGTAATTTTAGATGATTAACTTGATGTTTCATCATATTTTTCAAAACCCTAAAGTCAGGTTCATTAGTTAAGCCCATTATTTCGCCTTTTTTGAATGTTTTTTCAAGTTCATAATGAGCCAATTCTCTTTTCAGAACTATCAAAACCAAATCCATCTGTCTTCGTTGGAGTTCTTCAAGCCAAACTTAATAATATTCTTTGTTGTGCATAACTCAAATTTCACAAAAAAGATTAAAACTGCAAATCATTCATCATTTACTGCTCTCTCACCCAAATATCAACCCAGCCATCGTAGCCTTCGTTTAGAACTTTTTGTTCGTATTCGTTCAAGCCTGTTTTTCGAGATTTAATTTCACCTACTTTTACTACATTTACTTGCATAATGCGGTCGGTCGAATAATCATTAGCTGTTTTAGCATCAATTATTTGGCGTTTATTGCCAATTTTGATAGTATATAATTGTTTTCCTTTGATTGTATAATTAGATTCATCTTTGGCTTGTACGGCTTTTTTAGTTGTAATAATCACTACTCCATTTTTACCTTTTTCACCATAAATTGCAGTTGCCGAAGCATTTTTCAAAACATCCATTGTTACAATATCATTTGGCTTTATACCTGACATCTCTGCTTGACTAATAACTTTTCCATCAACAACAAAAAGAGGGTCACCGTCGATTATATTTTCAGAAGCTTGGTTTGTATTTTTTTGTTTATCCAAAATTCTAATTGTCATTGATTTCTCAATTGTATTTATCGAAATCTCTTCTTTTATTGAACCACTTTGCAAAAGAGGTTTCAATCTTTCTGTTTCTTTATTGATTGCTTCTTTATCTGTAAAAGTTCTAATTTCCCCTTTTTCTACTACAATTAACTTTTCCCAAGGAAAATCGGCTTTAGTAGTGCTTGTTTTATTTTCTTCCAAAACAAAACTAACTGGCATTGTAAAATACACACTTACAGGTTTACCATTCTGCTTGCCAGGATTCCACTTCGGCATTGAACCAAGTACTCTCACAGTTTCTTCATCGCAACCAAAACCAATCCCTTTCAATATTTGTAAATCCGAAACACTTCCATCTTTTCTCACAATAAACTTGATAAATACTTTTCCTTGTACATTTGCTCTTCTTGCAGGTTCGGGATAGCGAAGATTTCTTGCAATATATTGGTACATATTTTTTATTCCATCAGGAAAAGACGGATTTTCCTCTACAACCGTAAAAATCTCTTCACTTTCATAATTGACAGTTGGTTTTAATCCTGCCACCACAACCTCACTGAGTGTTTGCCCTCTACCCACTATCTGTCCAGCTTTACGAAGCGATACATTAATGATTTTCTTATCAGTTACTGGGAAAGATGTTGTTTCAAAACCTTCTAATGAAAATATCAAATCATCGGCGGTATCAGCATTTATTGTATAATTTCCATCAATATCGGTCGTTGTACCCATGTTTTTAGCTTTTATCACTACCGAAACTCCAGCCAAAGGCTTTCCATCTTCGGCAGCGGTTACTTTGCCCTTTACGGGCATTTCTTTCTCGGCTAAAATTTCTTTCATCGGCAAAATCGACAATTCTGTAATTGGCATTTCGGCAGTCGATGCCACGATTTTTTCTACTTTCTTGATGTCCTTATTTTTAGCGATACTTGCCGAGGCAATCACGAGCATCAAGGCAAAAAGTGGTGCGGTAAAACCGTATTTCAATAGAGCAATTTTACGTGAACGTGGTTTATGTAACATTTCGATACGTCGTTTGAGGGTTGATTTGTCAATAAATTGATTGGTAAGTTGGTATGGATTTAGCCCAAACTGTTGAGAAAAAAGCAACATTGCATAGTCAGCTTTCGAGGCTTCGAGCCTACTCGCAATATCATCGGCAATAAATTCGTGGATATTTTTTACTGATTTTTTGTAAAAATATACCACAGGATTAAACCAACAAAGCACCGCAATGACTTCAAACAAGATTACATCGGCCGAATGTAATTGCTTGATATGAACGTATTCGTGTTCCATCACTACTTCATGCTTTTGGAGGTCTTTGTCAACAAAAACAAAATTGAAAAACGAAAACCCTGCTCCAAACTTTGAGTAGTTATCTGAATTTTGGAGTATTCTTTTCAATTGTAAAAAGTTAAATATCAGCTTGATAGACAAAAAAGCCGTACAAAACCCATAGGAAACTTTTAGTAAATCAAACCACGTAAATGGATTTTCGGCATTGGCTCTTGCTGCGAAAACGGCAGGACTCAGCACTGTATAAAACACTTCATTTACTTGCTGTGTAATAAAAAACGACTGAATGTAATCAGAATACCAAAACGGGATTCCGAAACTTAGCACCGCCGAACCCACCAAATAGATTCGGTTGAGGTTATAAAATGTTTCGTTGGATAACAACAGCCGATAAAAGCTATAAAATAGTACCAAATATAGATTTACTTGAACGAGATAGTGTACGAAAGTCATATCCCAAAAATTTGTTGGTAGAAAATTAAAATAGTTTTTACTTCGATTTTTTAGTGTTTCCTAAAGCAAACATTACAGGCAGAACAAACGATGTTCTAACGGTTTCTCCATCTTTCATGCCCGCTTTCCACTTAGGCATCATTTTTACGATTCGCTCTACTTCTTCATCACAACCAAATCCGATTCCTTTCAAAAATGATACTGAATTGACACTTCCATCTCTTTGAATGATTATTTTCACAATAACTTTTCCTATTACATTTGCTTTTACAGCCTGTTCGGGATACTTTAGGTTTTTACCAATAAAATTGGTCATCTCGGTCATTCCACCTTGGTATTCGGGTAGCACATCTACTTGTTCGTAAACAGATTCATTGGTTTGAGCATTAACAGAACAAACGCTGATTAAAACAAAAGAGAGAGCAATGAATAGCTTTTTCATAATTTAAATTTTAAAATAGAATGGATTCACTAGTTTTTACTTTCTGATAAAAGTTTGTGGCTTCAGAGCATCATCGCCTCTTCTGATGTCTTTTACTACTACAAAATAGCCAATAATAGCCACAAGCGGCACAATAAGTATGTATTTTAACTGTATCCATGCAGGGCTACGCTCTTGCATAATCATCAGGATTCGTTCTTTCAAGAGAGAATCATTAAAGAAATTATTACTCAACGTGCTGGCATTTGTCTTAAAATTATAAGCGAATAAAAACTCTGCATAGCGTACTTTTTCATCGTCGGGTACAATACCATCGGCAATAAATTCGTGGATTTGGCGAAGCGATTGTTTATAAAAACCAATCAAAGGATTAAACCAACAGAATACCTGTACAAATTCGAGCAAAAGTACATCGAAACTGTGCCACTGACCGATGTGTACTTCTTCGTGGTCAGTTATCATTGAGCGATTATAGTATAGGTCGTCTCGATTAAGTATCAAAAAGTTAAAAAATGAGTACGAAGAAACCGTTCCTTCACTCCGTAAAAGCCAATAATTTCTACCTTCACGGGTTTCATCTTCACCGAGAGGGTCGCCATTTATCAATAAGTTGTAAATCGTAATAAATGCAAAAATGACTCTCCCCAAAATGACTGCTACACCTATCAGATAGATAATACCCATTAAGTCAACCCAGTTAAAGTTAGCAGTCATTGGTGTGTACAAAATGCTACTGATATACTCGGTTGAAAGTTCGTTAATTGTCAGAGGCAGTTTGCTTTCAAAATCATAATTATGCTTGATTTTGATTAATGGAAGGCAAAAAGCTAATAAAATAGAGCCTATCAAGTACATACGATTCGCCACAAAAAAGGTATTTCTACGCAAAAAAACCCAATAAAAACCATAAAAAACAACCAAACATAAGTTAGTTTTTAGCAAATAGATGAGTATTTCCATAGATAGTACCCCCGCCCCTAAAGTGAGGGATTTAGTTTTAGGGTTCTGCCAACTCTAATTAGGGATTAGAGTTTTTCATTTTATCAATCATTCTCAAAATCTCATCGGCTTCTTTCATGTCGATTTTCTTTTCTCGCACAAAAAACGAAAACATTTCCTCAACCGAATTTTCAAAATAACTTTCCATCAATTTACCCGTTGCAAAAGATTTATACTGCTCTTTGCTCACCAACGAATAATATTGGTGTGTTTTTCCATAAGCTTTATGCCCTACAAAACCTTTCTGCTCTAAAATCCTTACAATCGTCGAAACCGTATTATAAGCAGGTTTTGGTTCAGAAAAATACTCTAAAATATCTTTCACAAATGTTGGCTCAATCTCCCACAAAATCTGCATTACTTCTTCTTCGGCACGGGTTAAGTCTCTTAATTCCATTTTCTTTGATTTTTAATTCTGATTCAAATGTATAACTAATTTTTTAGTTTCAAAACTATTTTCATAGTTTTTTTTTAGAACACGTTTATTATTCGACATTTAGGTATAAAAAAACGTGATAAATTCGAGGTTTTCGAATCTATCACGTTGCGAGAATTCTAATAAAAGCTATAAACTGGAAGCAAGCGTTGCTCAGTTCATGCCCTAATCAATTTAGTTTCTTGGAGCTCCGCCTGCTTCTGGGCGTGGGCGTGGTCCTTGCGGACGTGGGCCATCGTGTGGTGGCTCTTTCATTTCGTTGTGACACGAAATACAACCCATCGTTACAGGTTGACGGAAACCTTTCATTTGCGAGAGTAAATCACGGTTAAGGCGGTCATTCATCACAATCATTTCACGAGTACGCAAATGATTACGGCTTTTTTCTGATGCCCAATTGGTAGTTTCGTGGCAAAACTTACAGGTTACGCCCAACGCATGTCCCCAGTTATTCATGATACTCAAAACCTGCTCAACCGATTTGCCTTTCAATGATTTAATATTTTTGAAAACCGAATCGGCTACCATCGACTCTTTTCCTTTAAGTGAATCTTTCAAGAAAGAGAGGTACTTCTCACGGTCGAGCATCAAGGTGTCTTTTGCAAGGGTTTTCGGAGCCGTTTGTAGAGTTGTTTGTTCGGACATCGACATAAACGAACTTACACCGATAAAAAGAAATAAAACGGGTAAAAGAAGTTTCATAGTTTTTGGTTGATTTATAATTAAAAACAGAAGAACAATGCAATATATATAAGTTAAAGGAAAATGAAAAATTGATGACACAAAAAAAGCCCCACTAACAGCGGGACATTTTAAACTTAGATTCTAAGCAAAATTAAAATCTATTCAACCTTAATACTTAATTTTTCAACCTATATTTTACGCACAAACAATAAAATTCTCAATTAATAAACAGGACTTCCTGCTAAAATTTCCTCATCAGCAAAATCAGCGTATTTTTCAAAATTATGCTTAAACATATGGGCCAATTTAGTGGCTGTTGCATCATACGCCTCTTTATCGGTCCAAGTATTTCGTGGATTCAACATTTCAGAAACTACATATGGGCAATGTTCTGGAATCATCATTCCAAAAATCGGATGCTTCGTGTAAGCAACTTTATTCAAATCACCATTCAGAGCAGCGGTAATCATGGCTCTGGTATTTGAAAGTTTCATGCGGCTACCCACACCATAGCTTCCACCTGTCATTCCTGTATTTACCAACCACACATTCACTTTATTTTGGTGAATTTTTTCACCCAAAAGTGCTGCATATTTTGTTGGATGAAGTGGCAAAAATGCTGCTCCAAAGCACGCAGAAAAGGTAGCTTGTGGTTCTTTCACACCCATTTCGGTTCCTGCTACTTTTGAGGTATAACCCGAAATGAAATGATACATGGCTTGTCCGACGGTCAGTTTAGAGATTGGTGGCAGAACACCGAACGCATCATAGGTCAAAAAGAAAATATTTTTCGGAATTCCTCCCACCGAAGGCTCAACAGCATTCGGGATATAATATATCGGGTAAGCAGTTCGAGTATTTTCTGTAATCGAATTATTGTGATAATCAACGGTGCGAGTTCCTTCAATAAACCTTGTATTCTCTACAATCGAACCATAGCGAATGGCATCAAAAATTTCGGGTTCTTTTTCACGACTCAAATCTATCACTTTGGCGTAGCAACCACCTTCAAAATTAAATACGCTGGTTTCTGACCAACCGTGTTCGTCGTCACCAATCAAACCACGATTGGGGTCGGCCGAAAGCGTGGTTTTACCAGTACCAGATAATCCAAAGAAAATGGCGGTATCGCCTTGTTCGCCGATATTGGCCGAACAGTGCATTGAAAGTACTCCATTTTCTTGCGGCAATAGATAATTAAGTACCGTAAAGATTCCTTTTTTCATTTCGCCTGCATAACCAGTACCACCGATAAGCAATATACGACGGGTCATATCGACAATCGTGAAGTTTGCCTGACGTGTGCCATCAACGGCTGGGTCAGCTTCAAATTCGGGTACACAAATAATAGTAAAGTTCGACTCAAAATTAGTCAAATCCTCTTGTGAAGGACGAATAAACATATTATTACAGAACAAATTATGCCATGCTTGAGTATTTATAATTTCAAGGCTCAATCTATAATCCTCATTTGCCCCCGCAAATGCCTGACGCACATATATTCGCTTATCTTCTAAAAAAACAAGCATTTTGTTGAGTAAAGCATCAAATTTTTCAGGCGTAAATCTAAAATTTACATCTCCCCACCAAACGGTGTTTTCGGTTTTCTCGTCACAAACCAGAAATTTATCTTTTGGCGAACGACCTGTAAATTTTCCAGTATCGCACATCAAAGCACCTGTGTCGGTCAAGACACCTTCTCCATTTTGCAGAGCCGCCTCAATCAATTCGGCAGGACTAAGGTTATGAAAAACTTGTTTGGCTTTGATAGCCAGCTTGGTCGGGGCAATCTCAGTTAGTAGCTCCATTGGTTTTTGTTCAGTTATATTGATGAAGTGTAATTTTGCGAAAAATAACTCTTTTCTTACTTATTCTGAAATGACTTTGGTCATGTAAACCTCTGATAACCAACACCTAAACCCAATATCAGAAATATAAAAGTAAATCATTGACCATTTCTTTCGCACCGACATAAAAAGGGCTTCGTTGGTGTAATTCTTGTGGCTCAATGTCCAAAATATTTTGGTATCCGTCGGTCGAAGAAGCCCCTGCTTGCTCGGCCAGAAATGCTAAGGGATAACACTCATACAATAAACGAAGCTTTCCCTTTGGATACTTTTTTGACGGTGGGTAAAGATAAATTCCGCCTTTGAGTAAATTTCGGTGAAAGTCTGCCACTAACGAACCAATGTATCGAGCGGCATACTCTTTCATGCGACAATTCACAATGTAAGCCCTTGCTCCGCTCACAAAATCATTATAGTTACCTTCATTTACTGAGTAAATTGACCCTGTTTCTGGACTTTTGATTTCGTTATGTGATAAGAAAAATTCGCCCAATGAATTTTCGTAGGTGAAGGCATTTACTCCTTGCCCCGTTGTGTATACTAAAATTGTTGATGAACCGTATAAAATATAACCCGCTGCCACCTGATTTCGGCCACCTTGCATAAAATCTTCGAGCGTGGCACGTGTGCCGATGGGTGTCACTCTTCTATAAACCGAAAATATTGTTCCGATAGAGACATTTACATCAATATTTGATGAGCCATCAAGTGGGTCGATTGCCACCACATACTTCCCCTCATCGTTATCAGTGTAAATAATTTCATCTTGCTCTTCCGTAATTATGGCACATACTTCACCGCCGTTTTTCAAGGCTCGCAAGAAACGAATATCGGCCACTACATCGAGCTTTTGTTGCTCTTCACCTTGCACATTTTGGTTACCAAAAGCCCCTGTAATATCGACCAAACCCGCTCGATTTATTTCTCGATTTATTATCTTTCCAGCAAGAGCAATATCACGTAAAAGTTGCGATAATTCACCCGAAGCAAAGGGCATCGAGCTTTGTTGACGTTTGATAAAACGGTCGAGTGTGACACCTACTGGTAGAGCTAAAGTTTCTTGTTTGGTCATGTATTTATGGCTAAAAGCGAATCGTTGCACAAATGTATATTGCAAAAAAATGCGAAACAAATATTTTTAGCGAAATTTCGCTTTGTTGGAATATTTATTAAATAAATACAATTTTCAAGTTGAATAATTATAGAAAAAATGCAATTCTCAAACATAAGTTTTGAAGAAAATACAGTGTAAAATTGACACTTAAAGCCAATAAAGTCGGCTTGCATACTATTTTTAAGAGTAAAGACAAGATTTTTTAAAATAACTGTCAATGACACAATTATTAGAAATATTCAAAAACAAAAATACCAAAAACTGATTTTTGTCATAATTTCTTACAGTACTAAGGAATACATTTGCCTTGGTTCTAAACAAATATTTAATTTTAAAATGGTTATTTTAGTTTTCTTTCTATTGCATTGGTACTTCTCAATTCTGATGCAAACATTCTTTTTACACCGCTACGCATCGCATCAAATGTTTACGATGAATCCGTTTTGGGAAAAGGTATTTTATACCCTTACATTTATCGCTCAAGGGTCGTCTTTTTTGAGTCCGAGAGCTTACGGAATCATGCACCGTTTGCACCACGCTCACGCCGATACTGAAGAAGACCCACACTCGCCGAGCTACTCGAAAGGAATTTTTGATATGATGTGGAAAACCCGCATGATTTATAATAGAATTTTCCATAACCAAGATTCGGTAGAAGCTAAATTTAAGAAAGGTGTACCCAACTGGAAGTTTATGGAATGGCTCGGCGACCAATGGTTGGTGCGTTTGGCTTGGGCGGCTTTATATACATTGTTTTATATCAAATTTGCTACCGCTTGGTGGATGTTTTTATTGCTTCCGATTCACTTTTTGATGGGGCCAATTCATGGAGTAATTATTAATTGGTATGCTCACCGCTATGGTTATACTAACTTTGAAGTTGATGATACCGCCAAGAATCTTTTACCACTTGACTTGTTAATGATGGGTGAATCTTACCACAATAATCACCACAAATATGGTGGCAGAGCTAATTTTGGTTTCAAATGGCACGAGTTCGACCCTACTTATCCACTCATTAAACTACTCAATGCCATGAAAATCATTAAACTGAAATTGAATAATGATTTGAAATATATGTAGACCATAGTCGATGGTTAATCGTATTTAGGCAATTGCTTTGCATATAAAAAGTAAAGGTGATTCGGTCGATAGTCGAATCACCTTTTTTTTGGCATAAATGAAGTTATTTTTTGTTTTCTATCACATTTTTAAGCATTTTTCCGTTAGTGAATGCAACAACATTTGCATTATTCAAGAAATAGGCATTACTTTTGACATACACTTTACAAAATATTCTAACCAAATAAACTAAACCTTACATGCAAGAACGTAAATTCTTTGGACATCCAATGGGCCTCATGGTCTTGTTCCTTACCGAAATGTGGGAACGCTTCTCTTATTATGGTATGCGTGCCATCTTGTTTTTATACTTAACCAAAGGAGCAAACGAAGGTGCGTTGGGACTTTCCGAAAAAACAGGCGGAGCAATCATGGGGCTTTATATGGCTTCGGTTTACTTGCTAACTTTACCTGGTGGATGGATTGCTGATAATATTTTAGGACAGAAAAAGGCTATTTGGTATGGTGCGTTGTGTATCATGGCAGGACACTTAATTTTGGCGATTCCTGGTTCGCCCGAAATTTTCTTTCTGGGATTAGCAACGGTTGCTATCGGAACGGGTTTATTGAAAGCAAACATCAGCTCAATTGTTGGCGAATTATATCCTGAAGGTGGTGCAAGACGTGATGCAGCATTCTCAATTTTTTATCTCGGTATCAATCTTGGTGCATTTCTCGGAATGTTTGTTGTGGGTTATTTAGGCGAAAAAGTTGGTTGGCACTATGGATTTGGAGCTGCAGCCTTTGCAATGCTTTTTGGCGTAATTAATTTTAAAGTAAACGGCAAACACCTTGAAGGAGTAGGAAACGCACCTACACAAAAATCGTCACTTACTTATTTATACGTAGTTATTGCTGCCCTTGTGTTGATTGGTATTTTATTAATATCGGGTGTTCTGGATAGCGTGTCGTTGGCTCAATATATGAAATACGTTATCATTGCTATAACCATTTTCTATTTTGCTTATATCGGTTTCATTGATTCTACTCTGACAGTTATTGAACGAAAAAGAGTGGGAGTACTATTTATATTGTTTATTGGAATCGCTATTTTCTGGTCGGGTTTTGAGCAGGCTTCTACAACGCTAACAATTTTTGCTGACCGCCACACTGAGCGTAGTTTCTTGGGTTTAGAATTACCCGCTTCTTGGCTACAAAATGCCAATTCGATGTTTATCCTTATTTTCTCTGCCCCGATGGGAGGACTTTGGATTTATCTGAACCGTAAAAACTTGAACCCCAGTGTACCAATCAAATTTGGGTTAGGTTTAGTTCAAATGGGTTTGGGCTTCTTCGTAATGTATTTGGCAGCCCAAAGAGTTCTTGATGGCTCAATGGCTGGCCTTGGTTGGCTTTTCTTTACGTATATGTTTCATACACTGGGAGAGCTATGTATTAGTCCAGTTGGATTAAGTTCATATACGAAACTTGCTCCTAAAAAATATTATAGCCAACTTATGGGTTTATGGTTTGTTGGTGCAGCTCTCGGAAATCTTATTGCGGGCTTATTTGCAGGAAATTTCGACGAAAACAATGTAGCCGCTATGCCTGATTTATTCCACCAAGTATTTTTAATTGGACTGGTTTCGGGTTTAATATTAATAGTTTTATACCGACCAATAAAAAAATGGATGGGTGGCATCGAATAAAACCTTTGCTATTTCCGATAAAAAACCTTTTTTTTGCTGAATAATTCTTGAGAGTCAACGGTCGATAGTCCACAGTTTTTTGAAATAATCATGTGGAATGTAGTATATCGACCGTGGGCTAAAAACTTCCCATAAAAAATGGCAAAATTTAGTACGAGTTCAAAAACTGACGTTCTTGTTCATATTGGCATAATCATTGCCTTATTTTTAGTGTTTTTCTTTAGCTTTTTCTTTATCTATCTTCCGTGGAGTACCAATCATGGACAGTCGATTACTGTTCCCGATTTGAAAGGGATGACTCTCGAAGAAATGGAAAAAGCCCTCGATGACCGTGACCTCGATTACGAAGTAAGCGATTGTACGTTTGTAGCAGGAGCAAAACCACTTTCGATTCTGACACAATACCCGAAATCGGGTTCGAGCGTTAAAGAAGGTCGAAAAATCTATTTAACCATCGTGACAGCCACCGCACCAATGGTAAAATTGCCAGACGTGATTGGTCGTTCGGAATCAAGTGCCAAAAACCAATTATTATCGGCACAACTCGTAGCAGGAACAACCGAAATGATTCCAGCTTTAGAGGAAAATACAGTTCTAAAAATAAAGTTTAACGGACGGGAAGTTAAACCTGGAACACTTATTCCGAAAGGCTCAACAGTAGTTTTTGTGGTAGGCGATGGCCTCGGCGACCAAATGGTCGAAATACCAAACTTGGTAGGAATGGCAGCCGACGAAGCCGAAATTCTGGTTTCAGGGCAAAATCTCGTTTTATCGAAGCGATATGTTGGGGCAGTTGAAGGCTTTGCCGAAGGTACAGTTGTGAAACAAAGACCAGCTGCCGAAGGTAATAAAATTCATATCGGCGACGTTATTGATATAGAAATCGCGGGTGATGCTCCATCTGAGACTGTCATAGACCAAAAATAACGTGTTAAAGAATCTTTAATATGAATATATTGTTAAACAACAGACCTGTAAGTATTTGCAGGTCTGTTATTTTATTAGTAGCACTTTGCTCACAACTTACTTACAGCCAATCCATTACACTCCCATTCTTTGATGATTTCTCACAGAATAAAACCTCAATTCCTAATCCAAAGCTTTGGAAAAATGGCGGTGTGAGTATCAATAATACCTTCCCGATTAACCAACCTTCGGTCAATGTAGCGACGTTTGATAGTCGAAATTCGGCTGGGATTCCTTACAATTTCTCGAATAAATTTGCTTACGGTAGCACCGATACTCTGACTTCTGTTGCGATTGATTTAGCAGGGCTTACCACAAAAGATTCGGTTTATCTAAGTTTTTATTGGGAAGCAAAAGGTTTGGGCGAATTGCCCGATAGCGACGACTCACTCGTGGTTTCGTTTCTTAACGATAAAAATCAATGGAAAACCATTTGGCGACAAGAAGGCATCAGCAAAGATGCTTTTACACAAAAGATTTTAGCAGTCAATAAAACCGAATATTTTCATAAAAACTTTCAATTTCGTTTCGAGACTCGTGGTCGTCAGTCAGGAGCTTTCGATATGTGGCACATTGATTTTGTGTACCTCAATAAACAACGTCGCTTTCGAGATATTTATACACAAGATATTGCCTTACGAGGGTTTAAGAACAACTATCTGAAAAGATATTCGGCAATGCCTCTACGCCAATATTTGGCCAATCCATCGGCCGAAACTAATAGTACTATGGAAGTATTAGTAAGTGCTTTGCAACGAAATGCACGTCTGGTTAATTTTACTTGGTCAGTAAGCGATACCGTTTCAAAAAAAAATTTACTCAACGAAAAAGGGGGCAATGAAGCAGTTACGACACCAAACCCACCCAATAAAAAGAACAATGTACCTGTTTTCAGTAGTTTCCCACAAAAACAAGCAGTTTTGAAATTTACCCAAAAAATTGCCTATGAAGGAACAGGAACAAGTATTGTTCCTGATTCGACCAATAATATTCCTGAAGCTTTACTATTAAGCAATGACTCAACTTCAATTTTTACCCCTCTACTCGACTACTATGCGTATGATGATGGAACTGCCGAAACAGGTGCCGACACTGACCAAACGTTGGGAAAAGTAGCAGTAAAATTTATCTTAAATCGAGCCGATACTGTTAATGCTGTTAGATTCAATTTTACTCCCTATTTCAAAGATATTTCGGGGCAGTTCTTCTTATTGCAAATCATGGAAAGTGCCAATGGAAAACCAAGCAAAGTTTTACATCAACAATCGGTAAAAGTAAAATATGCTACCGATATTAATGGTTTTATTGAATATCCTCTCGACCAAAATATTGCAGTAAAAGATACATTTTTTGTATCCTGGACAAAAGTAAACGAAGATGTTATTGGGATTGGAGTGGATAAAAACTCAAATTTTGGCAGTAATATTTATTACAGTTTGGGCAATGAATGGGTTCAGAATAAATCATTAAAAGGAAGCCTAATGGTAAGACCCGTAATGGGCTTCAAAATGAATTCCAACACACCCACAACGGGACCTTTGGCCAGCGAAGAATTAAGTGATACACAATTTACGGTTTACCCAAATCCAACAACGGGCTTACTTAGATGGAACTTTGACAACATCAAATCAGTAAATATTTTTGATGCTTCTGGAAAGGAACTATTCTATAAAGAAACACCTGATAGTCAGGAGATTGATTTAAAAAATTTACCAGAAAATATTTATTTTCTAAATTTTTCGGATGGAAAAAAGAATTTTATTCGTAAGATTGTGGTTGTGCATTAAGAGATAAAAACAATAATAATATACCTACTATCATGGAGAAAAATTTTGATATAACAGTTGAACAATTAAAAGAATTACTCGAAAGCGAAAACCCAATTAATCTCTTTGATGTGCGTGAAGAATACGAATACGAAGATGATAATTTAGGAGCAAAACTTGTTCCTTTAGGTGAAATTCCAGATAGACTCGAAGAATTTGAAGCCTTCAAAGGGCAAGATATTTATCTTCACTGCCGTAGTGGTGCAAGAAGTGGAAAAGCAAAACAATTCTTGATTTCGCAAGGTTTTGAGAATGTACACAACGTTTTGGGTGGTATTTTAGCCTACCGTAATATGGAATAATAAAGGGTTGCACCGCAGGTCTAACCTCAATACGTTTAAATTTCGTTGAATATGTTATCTGACTTTGGTATTATACTTTTAGCAATCATTTTGGCAGCAGTTGCAGTGCTTACAGTATTGGGTATTGCTTGGATGCTACGCCCCAACAAACCAAACGAAGAAAAACTCACCACTTACGAGTCGGGCGAAGACCCAATTGGTAATGCCAATGTGCAGTTTAGTATAAAATTTTATACCGTTGCCTTAATCTTTATCCTTTTCGATGTTGAATTAGTATTTTTATTTCCATGGGCGACTATTTTCGGTAATAAACAATTTATTCAAGATACAAACGGACTTTGGGGATGGTTTACATTGGCCGAAATGACTATCTTTATTACGATTTTGGCCTTAGGTTTAGCTTATGTTTGGGCAAAAGGATACTTAGATTGGGTAAAACCCGAGTACCGAACTCCGAAATTTAAGAGTAAGATTCCGATGGAAATGTATAATCAAGTCAACGAAAAATACGCTGATAAATGAATTTTGAAACCCTCGAAAAAGAGGCACATATAAAAACAGGAGAAAGTGAAGTAATTTTGACTTCAATTGACGAGCTAACCAACTGGGCGAGAGCAAATTCGCTTTGGCCAATGGGTTTTGGTTTGGCTTGTTGTGCCATCGAAATGATGGCAACTTACGCCTCATCGTATGACCTTGAGCGTTTTGGTGTATTTCCTCGAAACTCTCCTCGTCAATCAGATGTGATTATTATTTCAGGCACCGTTACCTTCAAAATGGCCGACCGTATTCGTCGTTTATACGAACAAATGCCCGAACCACGATACGTGATTTCGATGGGAAGCTGCTCAAATTGTGGCGGCCCATATTGGGAACACGGTTATCACGTAGTAAAAGGTGTTGACCGAATTATCCCCGTTGATGTTTACGTTCCAGGTTGTCCACCTCGCCCCGAAGCATTGATTGGTGGAATTTTGAAATTACAAGAAAAAATCAAAACACAAAGCCTTTCTGACTTAAAAGAAAATGCTTAATGTTTTGATAATGAATCATTTATGAAGTGATATGTCGTTTAGGCTTATCACTTTTTTTTTGAGGCATTTGCTAATAATTTGTTAAACCATGATTCTGACAAAAGAAAAAATGAGTAAAAACCTTTATATTGCCAAACAATTAACATATACCAAAAACTTCTAAACCATGAAAAGCCTTCTAAAATACATTGTTTTAGCATCGGTTACTTTTACAATCTCTTGCTCAAAAAGTGGAATAAAAGCCCTCGAAAAAGGCAATTATTACGAGGCAGTTTTACAATCAGTTGAAAAACTCAAAAAAGATACCGATAATAGCAAAGCACTTGAAGTTTTACCAACCGCTTATCGCAATGCCCAACAAGAATTAACAACTGATATTGAGCGTGTCAGAAATGCGAATCAACAATTCCGTTGGGAAACAATCTTAGAGTATTACAACAAACTCAATAAAATGCAAGAGTCTATTGAGCGTTGTACGGCTTGCCGCCGAATTGTGAGTCCACAAACATATTTCAGAGAAACCGAAGAAGCTCGTGATAATGCCGCAGCCGAACGTTATGTTTTAGGAAATGACATACTCAAAAGAAATAATCTGAGCAAACTGGATGCTCGTGCTGCCTACGACCATTTCGAGAAAATCACGATTTTTGCACCCAACTATAAAGATGCACGTAATCGGATGGAAGAAGCCCTAAATTTGGGTTCGGTACATGTAGTAGTAGAGCAGCCAAAGGTTAATTCTCGTTTATACCAATACAGCAACGAGTATTTTCAAGGCAAAGTTGACGAGTTTTTACATACCAATCGCAGAATCAATAAATTCATTAGATTCTACTCGCCCGAAGAAGCAAAAACTGTAAAACTAAAACCTGACCACGTAGTACGTCTCGAAATCATTGATTTTGTTGTTGGAGAAACAAATATTGCCACCGACCGCCAAAACGTAACGAGCAAAGACAGTGTAAAAACTGGAGAAGCAAACGTGAATGGCAAAAAAGTACCTGTTTATGGAAAAGTCAATGCAACTATCATCAAATCTCGTAAAGTTGTGCGTTCGAGAGGTATTCTTTCAATGGAAATATTTGATTATCAGACCAATAAGATTCTTTCTCGTGAAGAAATTCCTGGTGAATATACATGGGTAAACGAATGGGCAAGTTTCAATGGCGACGAAAGGGCATTGACAACTAATGAGCTAAACATGACTCGCAATCGTGAACAATTACCGCCACCACCGCAACAATTGTTTATTGAATTTACAAAACCAATCTACGACCAAGTAACGTCAAGAATCAGACGTTTCTACGATAAATATTAAAAATGCCCCGTAGGAACTTCCAAATTGGATGTCCCTACAGGTAATATTTTTTGGTTAAGTCTAAATCTCTTCCATGTATTTTATGGAAAAAGAGACTATTAATAGGTATTATATTCATCCTTAATAAAAAAACTATGTTCGACCGTAGAGAAGCTCTCAAATCAATCATTGTTGGTGGGGCAGCCAGTATTTTTTCGCCCAATACTCTTTTGGCCAGTGCTGCCAAAAAGAAAGAAAAACTCGGGATTGCTTTAGTAGGTTTGGGCTATTATAGCACTGATTTGCTTGCTCCTGCCCTACAAACAACCGAAAAATGTTATTTGGCAGGAATCGTAACGGGGTCGCCCGAAAAGGCAGAAAAATGGAAACAGAAATACAATATCCCTGATAAAAATATCTACAACTATCAAAACTTTGATTCGATAGCCAACAACCCCGATATTGATATAGTCTATGTGGTTTTACCTCCTTCGATGCACAAAGAATATACCATCAGAGCAGCAAAAGCGGGCAAACACGTTTTCTGCGAAAAACCGATGGCTCCTTCGGTTAACGACTGTATGGCTATGATAAAAACGTGTAAAGACAATAAAGTGCATTTGGCAATTGGCTACCGTTGCCAACACGACCCAAACACGCAAGAGTTCATGCGTATCACGAAAGAAAAACTTTATGGAAAAGTGAAAATGGTAGCGTGTGGAGCGGGGTATTTTGATGCCCGAACCACTCACTGGAAACAAAATAAAGCCCTCGGTGGTGGGGTAATGGGCGATATGGGTGTTTATGCACTACAAGGTGCAAGGCTCGCAACTGGCGAAGAGCCAATTGCGGTAACGGCACAAGCAAGCACTACTCGCCCCGAAATTTATAAAGAAGTGGAAGAGACCATGATGTTTCAGCTACAATTTCCGAGTGGAGCATTAGCAGCTTGCCACACGAGTTTTGGTATTCAAATGAATTATTTGCAAGTAAATTATGAGAAAGGTTGGCTAAAAATGGAACCTTTTTCAGCCTATTTGGGCAATAAAGGTAGCCATAGCAACGGAATAATTGACGTTCCACTCAAAAGCCAACAAGCCAAACAACTTGACGATGATTGTATAGCTTTGATGAATTCTACTCAATTGATTGCCCCAGGTGAAGAAGGCCTCAGAGATATAAAAGTGGTTGAAGCCATTTACAAAGCTGCTCAAAATGGAGGAACGGTGAAGATTGGCTAAAATGGCGAATTACGAGTGACGAATTACGAGTAAAATTTTAAAATTATCAGTAACAACTGTTAAATCCAATTAAAATTCGTCATTCGTCACTTTAAAATCGTAATTATCTCTACGCTTCCACCAATTTCTCTCCCGAAAAATAATGTTGTGGCTCTTTAAATAAAATATTGAATGTTGTCATCGAGCCATAACAACGAGTGATGTATTGCTGAATATTCACTTTTTCTTCGTCATCCATCGTACTGGCGTTTACTCGCTGCTCCAACACTCGCAGACGGTCACGCATCATCACAATTTTATGAAAAAAAACATCAATCGGAATCTCTTTCGATTGTAAATCTCGGCGACCAGGTTGTAAAATTATTTTTCCACCTTTCCATTTATCTCCCAACGGCACTACTTCGGTGGCATCCATCCAACGCTGAAGAATCTTTGAAAGGTTTCGTTCAACATCAAACAAACTCACCATGTCGTGCGATGGTTCGACCACTTCCAGCACCTCGAGAGGATAGTCAATTTTAATATTTTTTGTTCCTATCTCTACAAAAGTAATGACGTAAACATCTGATTTAAAGTTAATTACGACTCCAACACCATATTCGGGGTGACGTACTCGTGAGCCAATTCCAAGGATTACATTTGCCATAAACTGTGGTGCGAACCGGGCAACGTTTGTATCCTGTTCGCCAAAAATCGTAAGTAATAATTTCTACTAAAATCATTGCAAACAAAATGCCAAAATAAATTCATCTGAAAACTCCAATTTTTAGGCGAATCTAAAAATTTATTTAGTTTTATTTTGAATATTAATTTTATTAACCAAATTTTGTATTCAGAATTATCGAAAGCATGAAAAGAAAATTATCAAGCTATATATTTATTATCCTTACATTTATCGCTTTTACATCACTTGGAGGCGAAATAAGAGGTAATATCATCAATAAAGACAAGGCCGTCGGTTTTGCCAGTATTGTTATTTTGAATACAAAAATCGGCACACAGGCCGATGAAAATGGTAAATTTATCATTAAAAATATACCAGTCGGCAAACAGACAATTCAGGTTTCAAGCATTGGTTATAAAACCAAACAACTCATTATCAGCATTTCAGAAGAAAAAAATATAAATTTAAGTATCGAAATAGAAGAAGAAAACGCTCAACTCAACGAAGTAGTCGTAACGGGTACGATGAAAGAAACAAGCATCAATGAATCGCCCGCTCCTATTCAGATTCTAAACCCTACATTTTTTCGTAAAAATCCTACTCCAAGTTTATTTGAGTCGCTTTCGATGGTCAATGGCGTGCGTCCGCAACTCAATTGCAATGTTTGCAACACGGGCGACATTCACATCAATGGCATGGAAGGCCCTTACACAATGGTGATGATTGATGGTATGCCAATCGTTTCGGCTTTATCATCAGTTTATGGTTTGAGCGGTATTCCAAACTCAATGGTCGAGCGGATTGAAGTAATGAAAGGCCCAGCTTCAACACTTTATGGCTCTGAAGCAGTCGGCGGTTTGATAAATGTTATCACGAAAAATCCTTCAAAAGCACCGAAATTTAATTTCGATTTCAATACAAATAGCTATCTCGAAAATAATTTTGATGCAAGTAGTAAAAGTAAAATTGGCAAATTCGATGTACTTTTTTCGGGAAACTATTTTCTTCTCAATAAACGTTGGGATATTAATCAAGATAATTTCACAGATATTACGCTTCAAAACAGAACATCAATTTTCAATAAATGGTCAATGCGACGTTCGCAAAATCGAGTTTTCAGTATAGCGGCTCGGTATATTTACGAAGACCGTTTTGGAGGCGAAATACACTGGCAAAAATCCAATCGTGGCGGTAGTGAAATTTATGGAGAATCTATTTTTACGAAACGTATCGAAATGCTTGGAAGTTATCAGTTACCAATTGATAAGCAGAAAGTTACGCTCAACTTTTCATTCAATCAGCATCAACAAAATTCAGTTTATGGAAATACTGTTTATTTGGCTACGCAAAAAATTGCCTTCGGACAATTATTGTGGGATAAAAAACTTGGTAAAAACCACGATGCTCTTTTGGGCTTAACGTATCGAAATACAGTTTACGACGATAATACGCCAGTTACACAAACCAACGAGAATAAAAATGCTCCCGATTTAATTAGTTTACCTGGTGTATTTGTCCAAGATGAAATTACTCTCAACACTAAAAATAAACTTCTCGTTGGGCTTCGATACGACTATAATTCAAAACACGGTGGAATTACTACACCACGATTTAATTGGAAATTTACGTCTAACAAAGACAATATTTTCAGGCTAAGCTTGGGTAATGGCTACCGAGTTGTAAATCTATTTTCGGAAGACCATGCCGCACTTACAGGCTCACGTAAAACATTGATAGCAAACGAATTAAAACCAGAACGCTCGTATAATATAACCCTCGACTACCAACGTTTTTTTTCGTTCGAAAATGGTTACGGAAACATTCAACTCAATGGATTTTATACGTATTTCTCCAATAAAATCATTGCCGATTATGACCAAAATCCTGAACTTGTAGTTTACGACAATCTGAAAGGCTACGGAATCTCAAAAGGCGTAGCTCTCAATACCGAATTTAATTTTACCTCAAGCCTAAAACTATTTGCAGGTGCAACCGTGATGGATGTTTTCAGGAAGGAAAAAGAACTCAAAATTAATCAAATTCAAACGCCTCATTTTACAGGGAACTATGCCTTTAGCTATACATTAAAAAAAGCACAACTGACTTTCGACCTGACTGGAAATCTGTACAGTCCAATGCGTTTGCCAGTTGTTCGTGCTTATGGCGATACTCGCCCCGAATATTCGCCGTGGTTTGGTATTCATAACATTCAAGCAACTAAACGTTTTGCCAATGGCTTACAACTTTATGGAGGTATCAAAAACTTCACCAATTTCCTTCCCAAAGACCCAATTTTTAGTCCCGAACGACCCTTTAGCGTGCAATTCGACCCCAGTTATAACTATGCACCTTTACAAGGTATTCGCGGGTTTGTTGGTGTAAGATGGAGTATGTTTTAAATTATCAGATTTTGCATATAAAGTCCTACGTTTTGCATAAAACTAAGTTTTTACTATAATTTTCTCAGAAACAATCAACCAATTAGCACCTAATATCCGTTATATTTGCATAGAAATAAAAAAAACTATGATAAATAAAGTAATAAGTGGTGCAAAAGAAGCTGTTGCCGATATTCAAGATGGAGCAACGCTTATGCTTGGTGGTTTTGGCCTTTGTGGTATTCCTGAAAATTCGATTACAGCCTTGCTCGAAAAAGGAGTAAAAGACCTGACTTGTATTTCAAACAATGCAGGAGTAGATGATTTTGGCATTGGTTTAATGCTAAAAACCAAGCAGGTCAAGAAAATGATTTCTTCGTATGTGGGTGAAAATAAGGAATTTGAACGCCAGTTATTATCGGGCGAACTCGAAGTGGAACTTACTCCACAAGGCACACTCGCCGAGCGAATAAGAGCTGGTGGTGCAGGAATTCCTGCATTTTTTACCCCTGCGGGCGTTGGAACGGAAGTAGCCGAAGGAAAAGAAATTCAAGAATTTGACGGCAAAAAATATGTACGTGAAAGTTGGCTAAAAGCCGATTTTGCTATCGTAAAAGCATGGAAGGGAGACACGGCGGGCAACTTGATTTTTAAAGGTACGGCACAAAATTTCAGCCCAATGATGGCCGCAGCAGGTAAAATTACGATTGCTGAAGTAGAAGAACTTGTTCCAGCGGGTAGCCTCGACCCAGCTCAAATTCATACACCTGGGATTTATGTTCAACGAATCTTTCAAGGAAAAAACTATGAAAAAAGAATTGAACAGAGGACGGTAAGTAAAATTGAATCAAATCTAAAACCGATGAACGAAGCTCCCACATCTGGAGCAGGAGCAACCGCTACGGGAGCTGTTGGCCTTGATAAAAACCAAATTGCCAAACGCATTGCTCGCGAAGTAAAAGA
>JAIYBU010000196.1 GCA_027488335.1 Cytophagaceae bacterium | reverse complement strand
TTCCAACGACCGCAAATGAGAAGATTGGGAATTGGATTTTGAGTTTATTAATTGATTTATCAAACTTTTACTTATTTGCTCGTGTTGGAATTGAATAACTTTGCGACCGCTCTGATTTGCTGTCCAACGGACAGCAGCACGCCAACGAACCCAACCCACAAAATTGATTGCTGAAAGTAAATTTGCATGGAAAAATACAAAAAAGCAAATGAGTTGAGAAAAATTTTGTGAATTGAAGAAAAGTTGGCGAAAATTCCACCCAGAGAACTTGTCGGACAGCAACTTTGCACTCAGAAAACCCTACTTGGCGAACCGAAATGCTGTCTCGTCGCAAAAAAATATGCGTTTGAAATTGTTTGAAAACTTAGCGAATTTTGCGTGTCGAAAGTTAGTTTGAACTTGAAAATGAAGCTGGAAACTTGATGAATTTGGCGAAACGTAAACTTAGAAGAGTGCAATTTTGTGAGTTTTTTCGCCTTAAAAATGTCGCAAAAAAAGTGGGAGAGGAGCAAATAAAAAAACTATGCGTAGAAAACGTTCCAACGACCGCAAATAAGAAGATGGGTATTGGATTTTGAGTTTATTTTTGATTTATCAAACTTTTACTTATTTGCTCGTGTTGGACTCGCATAACTTTGCGACTGCTCTGATTTGCTGTCCACAGGACAGCAGCAGGCCAAAGAACCTATCTAACCAACTTTATTGCTGAAGGTAAATTTGCATGGGAAAATACAAAAAAGCAAATGACTTGAATAAAACTTTGAGTGTCGAAGAAAAGTTGGCAAACATACCACACAGAGGAATTGTCGGTGACCCACTTTGCAAGCAGAAAACCCTAAACTGAGTAGGAAAGAACTGTCCTGTCACCCGAAAAATATGCGTTTGATAATTTGAAAAACCAGCGAATTTTGAGTGTCGAATGAGACTTTAAGCCAAAAACTGTCAAACTATTTTAGTCGCATACAGATTTAGAACTTTAAATTACTTTATCAATAAATTCGTTTGAATGAACTCTTCTTTCAATTTCTTTTCCGATGTCATTAGGCAATTGATTGACCTTAAAAGTATTTTGTTTTCCATCTATTCGGCATTTGAAACAAGTCCCAACTCCTCCAAAAGCATCATATTCCATTTTAGTATTACATTTTGGGCAATTTGGTGCAATATGCAAAAGACTATATTTTTCGTCATATTGACTCCATTCATAGTCCCAAGACCATCTTTCTTGACCAAATTTGTCGCTTTTATATTTTAAAAATGGTGCATCGTCTGGAATCTTTTTTTTAGGGGGTTGAGATTTTTCTTTTTTAAGTTTCTTAATTTGTAAAAAATGTAAAATAACAATGAAGACTAAAACTAATGCAACTTGCCAAACTGCAATTCCAGAATTAAGAAAAGTTTTAATTGAAGTAAAATGAAAAAAAACTTTCTTTTCCGTCTCAGGTAAATCTTTGTAATAATTCAAAATAAACACGATTGTTGCAGTAAGCAAACTTGCTAACCATTTATCAATAAACCATTCATAAACTTTTTTTATGTTCATATGCTTTGAAAACTTCCAACGACCGCAAATAAGAAGATTGGGGATTGGATTTTGAGTTAATTAATTGATTTATTAAACTTTTACTTATTTGCTTGTGTTGGACTCGAATAACTTTGCGACCGCTCTGATTTGCTGTCCGCAGGACATCCGCACGCCAAATAACCCAACTCTCAAACTTAATTGCTGAAAGTAAATTAGCACTTAAAAATCTAAAAAAGCAAATGAGTTTAGAAATAATTTGAGTTTCGGAAAAAAATATGCAAAACTACCACGCAGAGAAATTGTCGAAGACCCACTTTGCGATTTATAAAACAGAAAAAAAACCAAAAGGCTGTCCTGTCACCTGAAAAATATGCGTTTGAAAAACTGAAAACCCAGCGAATTTTGAGTGTCGAATGTGCCTTTGAGCTAAAACAGTCAAACTATTTTAGTCGCATACGGTTTTGACTGCCGAATAGACTTATATAAATAAATTAATCATCAGCATTATTTTACTTTGTTCAGGATTATACATAATTTGAGATATAAATATTAAAAAGATGACAGAAATTTATCCTTTGACAATTGTAAGTGACCGTTATGATGGAGTCTATTCGGGTGGAACTTGGACTGCTTGGAATTTGGAATTTCATAAAATACCAGAAGAAATAGAAAGTAATGATATTGTGTGTGCGACATGGTGGTCAGATTTTAATGCCAAAAAGATAAGGTTGCGTAATATGTTTGGAGAGAAAGTTTTGGTTGGTAAAGGCTCGACACCTCAATCCGCAATGGAAGATTTGGAAAGAAAACTTGATAAATAGAACTCGTTCCAACGACCGCAAATAAGAAGATGGGCATTGGATTTTGAGTTTATTTTTGATTTATCAAACTTTTACTTATTTGCTCGTGTTGGAGACAAACCAACTTTGCGAACCGCTCCGATTTGATGTCTACCAACAAAGCTGGGTGCTAAGATGGTAAAAAGCGTAGAATCTGCTCTAATCGAAAGTCGCTGACCAAATCTGCATACCAAGTTCTGAAAAAAGAAATATAAAAGCAAATGAATTTATTTTTCGGAGTGAAATTTGAGTTAATACCACGCATTAAAAATGTCGATGACAACTTTGCGTTTGAAAATTTGCCGTGAACTCACACTTAAAAGCTTAGTATTTGTCCAGTCGCAAGAACCTATTAGCTAAAAACTCTCAAAATATTAAAGCTTAAGAGCAAAAACTACCATTCAAAAACAGATTGAATGGTAGTTTTTCTAAACTGAATTCATAATTTGTAAGAAAAGAAACGACTTCAATTCTTTACAAATGTATATTGAACATTTTTAATAATTTGTTTACTTATGAAATCATATTCTTTATCAACATAAAACTGGATAGTATTCTTGTTTAAGAACTTGTATGAATAAACCTGAACTTTTCCAATTACTTCTATTGGAAGTTGAGTTTTATTTTTAACATCAATGCTACATGTAGAATAGCCCGTATCAAATTCTTCATAACCAAAATTATATCCAAAATCATAATTTATGTTGCCAACCAAAATAGTTCCTTTATTTGTGCTTGAAAAAGACATTTTATAACTTTGTAAAGTTACTGCTTTATTGCCCTGTACATCTTCATACGCAAAATCTTTCAACACCCACTCACCTTTAAGATTTTCATTAATCTTTACATATGTAGGTTTACAAGAATAAAAGCAAAAAAATATTAGTAATAAAAAATATTTTTTCATAGAATTATATGTTGAGTTTGAATTAGTTTTCTAATACAAATTGTATAGAGCCATCTCCAATTGTACTTGGAGTCGGATGGGTGTAATGAATCAGTTCTCCTTTTAATCTTTTATCTTGTGCTTTATATGTCAAATTAAAAGATGCACCACCAGAAACTGTATTGTCTTTTACTTTAGTTCCAGCGGTTACATTTACTTGAAAAGTTTGTGTTGTTCCATCATCATCAATTTCCCATGCTTGAATATAGTAATCAGGTCCATGGTTTCCATCAAAATTCCAAATAAATAAATTCTGCACTTGTGTCCAAATTTCTAATGTATATCCATTTGAGGCTTGATTTCTATTATTTGGATATTCCATATTCGAAAATGCTTGATATGCAGCAGAAAAATTATCATTATATACAACTCCATCAAATCTAATTTCAGGAGCCCCATACCACCACGATTCAATTTCACTCAAATTTGGACATTGAAGCCATGTTATTTTTTCATAATTACCAGATGTTCTCAATGACTTTAAATTATTTTTTTTATCATTTTGATAATTCATTCTTTCATTGTTGTTAATTACAATAACAGGTAAGTTAGGCTCATTTTTTGCATCTATGAGATAAACCTTGCCATTACTATCAAAGGCTTTTATTTGTTTTGTGGTTTTTTCATCTGCATCAACTGCCATTGCAACTAATGGTATTTGCTTGGTATCGTCCCATTTTTCGATAAGCATTGGGATTGAAATGTTTAATTTTGGATTTTTTATTGCGTTTTCAACAATATTTCGTCCATAAGCGTATCCATTCGGCGAATTGTTTTTGATTTTCTCACTAAATTTTTGATTTCCAACACTTTCGTCTAAAATTTTGCTAACTAAAATATCAAAATCTCCATCAAATTTCTTGTTAGCCTCTGTTTTTAAGAACTTTCTAAACTCCTTATCTTTCAAGGAACTTGCTATTAACTTTGCAAACTCATCTGCATCGCTATTGCTATCATTCAAATTGTTTTGTCGAAGAGATTGCTCTGTTGAAATCTTAGCGGTATTTGGAACTAAGATAATTTCATTGGAATTTAACGCAGTAGAGGAATTGGATTCAATACTTTCATTTGAACATGAAAAAGTAACTGCTATTGGTAAAGCAAAAATCAGTTGTTTAAATAATTTTTTCATTTTTAAGTTTTATATTTAATTGTGTGCTATCTCTTTAAGGTGGAAAAAGCAAAAACCTGCATAGAATAAAAGTCTATAACAACCTGTTAACTCACTAGTGTCAACTTTGTTCTTTTTGGGTGTTTATTTCGTTACGTAACAATTTTATAATGCAGTCTAAACTTATATTGTTTGCAGTATTTATAAGTCGTGTGTTTATTGTTTTCAACAGATGGGCAAAGGTAAAGATATTGTAATATTATTTCAAAAGGAATTTTCAAAAACTTATTTTATTTAACAGCATATTTTATTTTTCCAACGACCGCAAATGAGAAGATTGGAATTGATTTTAGAGTTAATTAGTTGATTATCAAACTTTTACTTATTTGCTCGTGTTGGAGACAAACCAAAATTGAGTACCTACGCCTTAACTTGGTCGCCCGAAAAAGTGAAAAACCAACCAAGCCAGTACAAAAATAGTAATGATTTGGAGAAAAGCAAGCAAACAAACAAAAAGGCGGTTGCTGTCGCCCGAAAAGTTGAAGACCCCTTGAATCGCTCAGAGTGCCTGTCGAAGTGATATTTGAAGACCCATTCTCAACCAAAACGAAATTATTTTTTACTGTGCTGCTATTTTGCATACTAAAATCTATAATTTTGCTCTTAGATTTTAAAAAATATTTTAAAGATGAAAATAGTTTCTTTTTTTGCTGGTGCTGGTGGCCTTGATTTAGGCTTTGAAAAAGCTGGGTTTGATGTGATTTGGGCTAATGAATATGATAAAGAAATTTGGGAAACGTTTGAAAAAAACCACACAAGTACCTTTTTAGATAGAAGAAGTATTGTAGATATTCCATCAAATGAAGTTCCAGATTGTGATGGAATAATTGGAGGGCCTCCTTGCCAAAGTTGGTCGGAAGCAGGGTCAAAAAGGGGAATTACTGATAAAAGAGGACAACTTTTTTATGAGTTTATGAGGATACTGGCTGACAAAAAGCCAAAATTTTTCTTAGCTGAAAATGTGTCAGGAATGTTATTACCCGCTCATAAAGAAGCACTTTCAAACATTAAGCAGATGTTCACAGAAATTGGATATAGTTTATCGTTTCAGTTATTAAATGCTTCTGACTATGGTGTGCCGCAAGATAGAAAAAGAGTATTTTTCATTGGCTATAGAAATGATTTAGGTATCAATTTTCAATTTCCTAAACCGCTGACACCTGATAATAAAGTTACACTTGAAGATGTAATTTGGGATTTAAAAGACAACGTATTACCTGCTGATTCAGGAAATTATACGAACGGAGATAAATGTAAGGTTGAAAATCATGAATATATGACTGGCGGATTTTCTTCAATTTTTATGTCAAGAAATAGAGTTCGCTCTTGGGAAGAAGTTTCTTTTACAATTCAAGCAGGGGGTCGTCATGCACCGATACATCCTCAAGCACCCAAAATGGAGTTTATTGAGCAAAATGTAAGAGAGTTTGTGAGAGGACAAGAACATTTGTATAGAAGATTGAGCGTTAGAGAATGTGCAAGAATACAGACGTTTCCTGATGATTTTAAGTTTTATTATAACAGTGTTGTAGCTGGTTACAAAATGATTGGAAATGCTGTTCCTGTTAAATTGGCTGAAGTTTTAGCCAGTAAGATATTAAAAGACCTACAAAAAATCAAAAAAGTCAATACGACTAAAGTTTTTGAGGGCGATGTAAACGGGATGGTAGTTAAAGAAAAAATGAATGAATTGTTAAGTAGTCTATCCGCATAACTAATGGCAAAAATTGCAACACAAACAATTAACGGAAAAGCATTTGAATATGCTCTATTATTTGAGTTTTATCAAATATTGAAAGACAAGACAAAGGTCTCAATAATTGAAAATGACCCATTAAAAACTGCAAAAAGACATTTTGACAGTTTCAAGGAAGATGAACAGGAGAAGTTTAGGCATGTAGCAAATTGTGCAGTTACTTTTCTGATTGATTTAGAACCAAGACTTGAAAATAGTATAAATGAAAATGATTTTCTCCAACTTGAAATTGTTGCTGATAAAGAGGGGCAAAGTGGAGATGTACGTGATGTTTTAGCAATTCGTTCTCTTCAAAAATGGGAAATTGGAGTATCTGCAAAGAATAACCATAAAGCAGTTAAACATTCTCGCTTATCTAATGATATTGACTTTGGTCTTAAATGGCTTGGTTTTCCATGTTCTGAAAACTATTTCACTGAAATAAAACCAATTTTTGATAACTTAGCAAAGTTAAGAACTGCAAGCAAAGCCACTCAAAAATGGGATACTTTGGGTGATTACCATACTTCTGTGTATGTTCCAATTTTAGATGCTTTTAAAGATGAGTTAATTAGATTAGATAAAGAAAATCCCGGAGTAGTAGCGGAAAAATTAGTAGAATATCTTATTGGAAATGAAGACTTTTATAAAGTAATCAAGGGAAACAATAAGGTTGAAATTCAAGCATATAATTTGCACGGGTCATTAAATTTGGCGTTAGGGAATATAAAATCTAAGCACAAAATACAAAAATTAAAGTTGCCAAGTAGATTAATCGAAGTGGTTTATCAGGAAAACTCTAAAACTACATTACTTGTAACTTTAAATGAAGGTTGGCAAATTTCTTTTCGTATTCATAATGCAAGTTCAAGAATTGAGCCGTCCCTTAAATTTGATATTAATTTGGTCTCTTCTCCTCAATCACTATTTGTAAATCAGTTGCTTATTAGTTAAACAAACTTCCAACGACCGCAAATGAGAAGATTGGGGATTGAATTTTGGGTTAATTAATTGAATATCAAACTTTTACTTATTTGCTCGTGTTGGAATCAAATCACTGTGCGTCTGCTCTGATATGCTGTCCGCAGGACAGCAGCACGCCAAGAACCCAACCAACAAAACTACTTTCTGCCAGTAAATTTGCATAAAAAAATACAAAAAAGCAACTGAGTTGGCTAAAACTTTTCGAGTCGTAAAAAAGTTGGTAAACCTACCACGCAAAGAAATTGTCGAAAGTTAAGTTTGCAATCAGAAAACCTGATTTGGCGAATCA
>JAIYBU010000069.1 GCA_027488335.1 Cytophagaceae bacterium | reverse complement strand
GCTGTTGTTGTGAGAACTACTAAAGAAGTTCGCCGCAAAGATGGTACTTACATTCGTTTTGAAGACAACGCAGTCGTATTATTAAACAATCAAGATGAGCCACGTGGCACTCGTATTTTCGGACCTGTTGCTCGCGAATTGCGTGAGAAACAATTTATGAAAATCGTTTCTTTGGCTCCAGAAGTTCTTTAATTTGAATGATAAGTGGTGTAAACCAAACTATTTTCAAATTTTAAAATTTCCAAATTTTCAAATTCAAAGTAATGGAAAGAAAATTCAATAAGCAGCAGAAACAACACGTTCGCACAGGCGATACGGTTGAAGTGATTGCAGGCAATGCTAAAGGAAAGCGTGGCGTTATCAGCGAAGTAATTGCAGCTAAGCAACGTGTAGTTGTTGATGGTGTAAACATCATGAAAAAACACGTAAAGCCTTCTGCTCAGTCTCCTCAAGGCGAAATCCGTGAGTTTGCAGCTCCTATTCACATCAGTAATGTTATGTTGGTTGACCCAGCTACTGGCAAAACTACACGTACTGGTCGTAAAGAAAACGACAAAGGAAAGTTACAAAGATTTTCTAAGGAAACTGGAAAATTTATTTAATTAATTACCATTTGATAGCCGTTTCTGCCGAAACTTTTATCAATAAATATGAGGGTCGGAAATCCTCCTATTAAAAAACTAATGGCACGTTTAAGAGACAAATACACAAATGACGTTGTACCAGCTTTGAAAGAAAAGTTCGGTTACAAATCAGTAATGCAAGTTCCAGCATTGAAAAAGATTGTAGTGAACCGTGGGGTTGGAGCTGCAACTGGGGACAAGAAATTAATTGACAGTAGTTTAGAGGAAATCACTACAATTACAGGTCAAAAAGCGGTAGCTACACTTTCTAAGAAAGCCGTATCAAACTTTAAACTACGTGAAAATATGCCAATTGGTGTAAAAGTAACTTTACGTGGTGATAAAATGTACGAATTCTTAGACCGTTTGACTGCCATTGCACTTCCACGTGTACGTGACTTCAAAGGTATTAGCGATAAAGGCTTTGACGGACGTGGAAACTATACTTTCGGTGTGAAAGAGCAAATTATCTTCCCTGAAATCTCGATTGATAAAATCTCTAAGATTCAAGGTATGGATATTACTTTCGTTACATCAGCTGGAACAGATGCTGAAGCATACGAATTATTAAAAGCAATGGGAATGCCTTTTGCAAGCATTAAGAAATAATATTTAGATTTCGATATTTATAATTCAGTCATACAATGGCAAAAGAATCAATAAAAGCAAGAGATAGAAAAAAAGCGGCTTGTGTTGCTAAATACGCTGCAAAGCGTGCAGCTTTGAAAGAAGCAGGCGACCTAATCGGCTTAGACAAACTACCTCGCAACGCTTCCCCTGTACGTTTACACAATCGTTGTCAATTAACAGGCCGTCCGAGAGGATATATGCGTAAGTTCGGTATCAATCGTGTTACTTTCCGCGAAATGGCGAGTAAAGGATTAATCCCAGGAGTTACAAAAGCATCTTGGTAATATTGTAAAAGTACTTATTTTGATGTAAATATTTAAAGTTATTCTATAACTTTATAAAGAATATTTATTTCTCTTAATAATTACTTGCCCAATAATTACTTTTTCTAAAAAACATTTTCTAATTTTGCAGCCCAGTTAAGAAAGTCGTGCTCACGATACTGCTTAACGCTGGCTTAGGTATCCAAAATTAAATATCAAAAATGATTACAACGGATCCAATAGCAGACTTCCTTACCAGAATCAGAAATGCCATCAAGGCACGTCATAGAGTGGTAGAAATTCCTGCTTCGAACATCAAAAAAGCGATTACTCAAGTACTTTACGATAAAGGCTTTATTCAAAGTTATAAATTCGAAGAAGTTGCTCCTCAAGGAGTAATCAAAATTGCATTGAAGTACAATCCAGTTACAAAACAATCAGCAATCGTAGAATTGAAGAGAGTTTCTAAGCCTGGTTTACGTAAATATGCTGGTACAACTGATATTCCACGTGTATTAAATGGTTTGGGTATTGCTATCGTTTCTACATCGAAAGGTGTAATGACTGATAAGGAAGCTCGTGCATTGAAAGTAGGTGGTGAAGTATTGTGCTACGTATATTAATACGATGCGTATTATTGGCCTTATGTGTACTTGTTACACCTTAATGTCTTCACTCAAGTAAATAATTTGTTGACCGCTCTTAATAACTCGTGCTAACGAAAGTGTTTTGAAGCCTTAAACTATTCAATAAAATGTCAAGAATTGGTAAAAAACCAGTTGCCCTTCCAAGTGGTGTAAGTATTTCAGTAGATGCTCAAAATATCGTAACTGTTAAAGGACCAAAGGGTACACTAACTCAGAAAGTTGACCAAGATATCACCGTTTCTGTTGAAGAAAACGAATTGAAAGTTGAGAGACCAACTGAACAAAAAAGACACAAAGCCCTTCACGGTTTATATCGTTCATTAATCAATAATATGGTTATCGGCGTTAGCACTGGCTATAAAGCTGAAATGGAAATCGTCGGTGTTGGTTACAAGGCTACTAACAATGGTAATGTCCTTGATTTAAGCTTAGGTTTCTCGCACAACGTTTACTTTGTAGTTCCTTCAGAATTGAAAGTAACAACTGCGATGGAAAAAGGTAAGAACCCGATGGTAACGCTTGAAGGTACAGATAAGCAACTCGTAGGCTTAGTAGCTTCAAAAATCAAGTCTCTACGTAAAGTTGAGCCATACAAAGGTAAAGGTATTAGATTTGTTGGTGAAATTATTCGTCGTAAGGCTGGTAAAACATCTGGTAAGAAGAAATAATCATTAGACACAAGACGTAGGAGAAACAAGAACGATTAATTATCAACCTTGCTGCTCTGAAAATCACAAAATAGCAAATACAATGTCAAGTGTAAAAACTGATAGAAGACAAAAAATTAAGTGGAGTATCCGTAGAAAAATCTCTGGTACAACCGAGAGACCACGTTTGTCGGTGTTCCGTTCAAATACTGCCATGTACGCTCAATTAATTGACGACTCTAAGGGTGAAACTTTAGCTGCTGTCTCTACAACCGAATTAGGTTTGAAAGGCGTAAAAATCGACAATTCGAAAGAAGTTGGTAAGAAAATAGCTGAAAAAGCGGCCGAAAAAGGAATCCTTGCCTGTGTATTCGACCGTAATGGCTATCTATATCATGGTAATATCAAAGCTGTGGCTGAAGGAGCCAGAGAAGGCGGTTTGAAATTCTAATCTTGAAATTCTGAATCAATGAACAAAGCAAAAGTAAACGAGGCAGAACTCAAAGAAAGAGTAGTCGCCATCAATCGTGTAGCAAAAGTAGTAAAAGGTGGACGTCGTTTTAGCTTCTCAGCTATCGTTGTTTTAGGCGATGGTAAGGGAGTTGTAGGACAAGGTTTAGGGAAGGCTCTTGAAGTAACTGAGGCAATTGCCAAAGCTATTGAAGATGCTAAGAAAAACTTAGTTAATGTGCCTATTATAAACGACACAGTACCGCATGAAATTCATGGAAAGTTTTCAGGTGGTTTCGTATTTGTTAAACCTGCAGCTCCTGGTACGGGAATTATTGCAGGTGGTGCGATGCGTGCCGTTTTGGAGGCTGCCGGTGTTCATAACGTATTGGCGAAATCTAAAGGTTCATCAAACCCTCATAACGTAGTAAAAGCTACAATCGATGCTCTTAGCCAAATGAGAGCTCCGCATGCAATAGCTTCCCAACGTAGTGTAAAAATGACTAAAGTATTCAACGGATAAATTGCTCTAAGCTTTAAGTTTACTAATCATAACTTATTAGTATGAAAGTTAACTTAAAGCTTGTTGCATGTAGCTAATAAAAAAATGGCAAAGGTAAAAATTACTCAAGTAAGAAGTATTATCGGAAGACCAGAAACTCAAAAGCGTACAATCGCTGCTTTGGGTCTTGGTAAACTCAATCGTACTGTTGAAAAAGAACTAAACCCTGCAATGCAAGGAATGATTAATTCGGTGAAACACCTATTAGTTGTTGAAGAAGCGTAAGCAGTAAAGATTTAAGAATAATGATTAAAAATTCAGGATTGATGATGTTTAATATATCACCAATTTTAATAATTAATCTTTAATATCTTTGTTCTATCAGGCATAGCCGAGTAAATCTGAAGGTCAGATTTGCGTATTATTAACCCGATTTAATTAATCGAATTACAATGAAATTAGAATCTCTAAAACCTAATAAAGGTTCAGTAAAAGCAAATGACAGAGTTGGTCGTGGACATGGTTCTGGTGGTGGTGGCACTGCTAAACGTGGTCACAAAGGTGCAAAATCTCGTTCAGGTTACAGTCAAAAGCGTGGTTTTGAAGGTGGTCAGATGCCTTTACAACGTCGTGTTCCTAAGTTTGGTTTCAAAAATATCAACCGTGTTGAGTACAAAGCTATCAATTTGGATACAATCCAAGCATTGTTTGATAAAACTGGTATTGCAAACATAGATTTAGGTGTAATGTATAATAATGGCCTTATCTCTAAATCTGATTTAGTAAAAGTATTAGGTCGTGGTGAATTGACTGCAACAGTTAATTTGCGTGCTAACGCTTTTTCTGCATCTGCAATTGCAGCTATTGAGAAAGTTGGTGGGTCTGCTACTGTTGATGCAACATTAAACAGAGAAGTTTCTACTGTTGTTGTTGAACAACCAGTTGTTGAAACCGTTGTTGCTGAAAAGCCTGCAAAAGCAAAAAAAAAAGCTGAGGGTGACGATTTAAAATTAATCGAAGGAGTTGGTCCGAAAATTGCAGATTTGTTAATTAATGCGGGAATTGTTACATTTGCAGATTTAGCAGCAACTCCAGTTGAGAAAGTTTCTGCAATCCTTGATGCAGCAGGTTCAAGATTTGCGATGCACAACCCAGCTACTTGGGCAGACCAAGCCGCTTTGGCTCGTGATGGCAAGTGGGACGAGTTGAAGGAATTGCAAGACAAACTCAATGCAGGTAAAGCTGAGTAATTTCACTAAAACGCCTTGTTTTTCCTATCAAAATGAACAAATTCATTACGACACTCCGAAACATTTGGTCAATAGAGGAGCTGAGAAAGAGAATTCTCCAGACTATATT
>JAIYBU010000154.1 GCA_027488335.1 Cytophagaceae bacterium | reverse complement strand
TTTTTTAATCTTATCTTTGCTTAAGATGCTCATGGTAAGGTTCTTTTTAGTTCGCAAAGCAAAATTAACCTTTAAATGAGCTTCTTTTATTTTATAATTACTTTAGACAGGTTCTTAATTAAAATCTGTTTCTCCAAGTGGAATTGGATAATAAAAATTAGGGTATGGAGTATTTATATTTTCAACATTTCGATCACCTGGTCCAATTGGTTTTCTAAACATTTGTAACCAAATAATTCGGTCACCTTCAAAAGCCATCTCTTTTACCCATTCACGATCAATCAATTCCCAAGTTGCACCTGAATCAGTAATGGGAACATAAGCCCCACTCTTAGAGGTATCCCATGCACGTTGACAAACAATATTTAAGTCATTAGCCTGCCCCCCCTTTCCTGTTACTTGTTTTAATGCGGCTCTCCACAGATAAAGTTCTGCAGCACGAATAATTGGTAAATTCTGTGGAGCAGCTGTCTTTGATTGTCCTACAATTGGGACTCTGAAATATTTCTTAGATAAATATACAGGATCTGACTTTCCTACTCTACCCTCAAATGACCTATTGACCAAGTAGTTATAGTTGTATTTGGTGGTTGATGGTAAACTACTATCATAGCCTTCAAATCTATGGTAAAGCTTTGAACGTTTATCGTTTATCCAACTTAAGGGTACAGAATTATCCTCAGACATCATCCCACATCTTTTCAATGTTTTTGTATTTAAAGACCAAATCCACCAATCACGCCAATCATCAACATTTGGAAATATCACATTATCAAAATAATGGAACATTAGATTATGTCTAAAATTAGTAGCAAGATTTATATCTGCATAAAACCCATACCAAATTATTTCGTTGCTATCCCAAGAAGTAGTAGCATTATTATTTGTCCAGTTTGATTCTGGGTCATTTTCAAGACTTCTTGGCATTTTAGGATCATCTAAGATTATATTCAATTCTATTAATGCTTCATCATATTTTCCCATTAACATCAATGTTCTAGCCAAAAATGCACCTGATGCATGTTTATTAGCTCTACCAAATTTATAAGCATTATTCATCCCTGATTCCCATTTAAGGGGTAGTAAGTTTTTTGCTTCTGTAAAATCTTTTACAACCTGACTATAAACATCTTTTGTAGCAGCAGGTGTATTGTCAAGAGCAATTTCAAGATTCAAAGGGGTTTTTACTCTTAAAGTTAAAATCTTAGAATCGTTAGGTCCATCTTTCTGATAAGCAGGAGTATACCAAATTAAAAGATGATAATAAGCTAAGGCCCTTAGAAATAATGCTTCACCTTTTATTCTATTTATATTTTTTGTTCTATCTGCCTCTGTAGCATTTGGAAATGGGTTTTTATCAATAAAGTCAATTAGGTTATTACAATAAAGAATTACTTGATAACATATTGCGTATTTATCGGTTTGGGAAATTCTTTTTTGGAAATCCCTTGAATATGTTACATTTGAATTCCAACCTCCATTGACACTAATTTCACGGACAATATCACTCTGTCCAAAATGAACAAATGACATAAAATTCCAACAAGCATTTTCGTTTTGAATAAGGGTTAATCTATAAGCATTTGCAATTCCCATTTCCATATCAGCGATAGTTTGCCAAGTTGTAATTGGTGGAGCAATTTGCTCAAAAAATTTATCAGTTTTGCAGCTCGTAAAGCTCAATATTCCTGAAAATAATAAGCTTATAATTAACTTTTTCTTATTTTTTATATTTAGAATCTTCATGATAATATATTTATTAGAAAGTAACAGTTACACCAAGATTAAAAGTCTTAACAAGTGGTAGGATAGATGGATTTGCACCAGTTTCAGGGTCGAAACCAGTATATTTAGTGAAAGTCAAAAGGTTTGTAGCCATTCCATAAACTCTCAAATTTTCCAAATGCATACTCGCAATAGCTTTCTTAGGTAAATTATAACCAAGTGTCAACGATTTTAAACGTAGGAAGTCTCCTTTTTGCAAATACTTACTTAAAAAAAGCCCTCCATTTTTATCATAAGTTTCCTTCGCATTTGGTTGAATAAGATTATTTATATCTGGGTTTGTCCAATACCCCATTAAGCCTGTATTTGGATCAACTGCATTTAGGTTCCAGGCAGTTGTTGCTGGTGCAAAACCCTCCATAAACAAAAGTGGATATTTAGCATTAGTTTGTCCTGGTGCTGTCCAAGACTCTGTCAATAAATCAGCTTTTTTCATCCAATATCCGTTAGAAGGGGCAGTCCATTCCTTTTCCCTAGAATTATAAATATAATTTCCACCTGAAAAGGTAAATAATACACCTAAATCAAAGCCCTTGTAGTTGAAATTATTTTCAAAACCACCAAAAAATGTTGGAAGACTCGACTTGTCCTTCATCACCATTTCATTAAGACCAGAGTTTGTATCTGTAAATGGTATTTTTCTACCAGTTTTTACATACTCACCTGTCTCGTTGTATTTTATTCTGTCTATTTCCCAAATCATATGGACTCCACGCTCTGAATCAATACCAGCATAATCACACATTTTATATAGTCCAAGTCTACCACCTACAAATAATGGATTACCTTTTTGACGCTCCATTTCTGGCGTTAATTTCAGAATTTTGTTATGGTTAGTTGAGAAGTTAAAAGAAGTATTCCATTTAAAGCCATTTCTATTTACATTAACGGAATTTATTGAAAATTCTAATCCTGAATTTTGCATATCACCAACATTACCAAATACACTTCCAATTGCTGCCGAAGGTGGGGTTGAAATCTGTAGTAACATATCAGAAACCTTTTGTTTATAATATGCTATTGAACTTGAAATTCGATTATCAAACATTGCAAATTCAAATCCTACATCGTAGCTGTTTGTTTTCTCCCAAGTTATTTCAGTATTACCAATAGAAATCGAAGACCCTGCTGCTAAAATATCAGTCGTTCCGTACCGATTCGTAGCACTATTTATTAATGTATTTATATTTTTATTACCAGGAATTGATTCATTGCCTGTTTGACCAAAACTACCTCTAAGCTTTAGTAGATTTAATACATTCTTGAATGGCTTAAAGAAATTTTCATCCGATATTACCCATCCTGCGGAAAGAGCAGCAAAATTCCCCCATCTTACATTACTTGAAAATGCAGACGAACCATCACGACGAATACTCATTCCTAACATATATTTACTCTGAAAGCTATAATTGGCTCTTCCAAAATATGAACGTAGATAACGTTCATTACTTAAATATCCGGAAAGATTGTCTTTTATTCCTGGAGAAGTACTACCTAATTCTTGATTATATCCCACAGGATCGCGTCCGTCCATCTCACGCGTGTACATACCAGTACGTTGAGATTCCGTCCCCCCTACAACATTAAGGCTGTGTTTTTGATGAAAACTTCGATTATACTTCAAATACGAATTATAATTATAAGACGTACGAGTAATAGCACCTTCATAGACATAAGTTTTACCAGAATTTAGAACAGTTCCTAAAATCCAATTAGTAGAATTATCTTGAATAATATCTGTTGATGCCTCTGCACGTAGGGATAAACCTTTTATTTTTGGAATGTCATACTCAGCATAAACGTTACCTATAGTACGATATAATTTTTTGTTGTCTAACATTAAATCTCTTCGAGCAATTACAGCAAGATTGCCAGCTCCTGGATTCCAATAACCTGAAGAATTATTTGAATCAAATACTGGATACCATGGTAATGCTCCCATGATTGCTGAACCGAAACCTCCAACAGTTCCTGTTGATAATCCAGGATTATTACTTTCTGTTTTATTTCGATAATTATCGGTAAACATTACATTAAGTTTTGCCCCAGTCTTAAAATTTTTAACAGGTTCTATGTCAACATTAATTCTACCTGTAAAACGTTCAAAATCATTTCCAACATTTACAGCTTTATCTGAACGGTAAGAAAAAGACGCAAAAATTGAACCTTTTTCTACACCTTGTGTATAAGAAAAGTTAGCGTCTTTATAGCTTCCTTTTCTTAATACATAGTCAAACCAATTTGTGTTTACATTTAAGGCATCGTTACGGCTTATTCCTGTTGGGAAGTTAGCATTCAAAATATCACCAGGTTCAAATACCCCTCTACCTCCATTCTTCTTGGCTATGTCCATAATTTGGAACCATTGAGAGGTATTGGCAAATCTAATTGATTGAGGAGAAGTTGTTAATTCTGATACTCCACTGGAATAATCAAATGTTAAATTACCTTTACCCTTTTCCTTTTTGCCACTTTTGGTGGTAACAATAATTACTCCATTAGAACCTCGAGAACCATAAATAGCAGTAGCTGCGGCATCTTTTAAAATTTCTACGGACTGAATATCATTTGGGTTTATACTTGACATTGGATTCTGTGATACAGTACCTGAAGAACGACCTAATCCATTTCCAGAATATACTGGCATTCCATCAATAATCCATAGAGGATCAGTTCCCGTATTAATTGAATTTACTCCACGAACTTGAACACTTACAGGCGATCCTGGAGTCCCTGATGTTTCACGTATATTCACTCCAGTTGCTCTTCCTTGTAATGCTGTAGTGAACGTTGAAGTAGATGGTCTTTTTAAATCTTTTTCAGTTATCGTTGAAACATTCCCAATAACATCCCTCTTTCTTAACTCACCATACCCCACTACTATTACTTCATCTAATGCTTTACTATCAACTTTGAGGATAATATCTATATCCGTTTTGTTACCTACTATTAACTCTTGAGTCTGATAACCTACAAAACTAAATACCAAAACCTCCTTTTCGTTAGAAACAACTATTGAATATTCACCTTTAACATTAGTTGTTGTACCCTTGTTTGTACCTTTAACACTAACACTCACACCAGGAAGTGGCTCGTTATTTTCGAGAGCAATTACTTTTCCTTTGATAGTTATATCTGCAGAAAGTAATTTATCTACTTTTATGCCTACCTCTGATTCTTGGATAAACCCCACACTTTGTTCATCATCTTTTCGTAATACAATTCTGTTGCTGACTTGTACATACTTGATACTCAAAGGTTTTAATAGCTTAGTCAAGACACTTGAAAGTAATTCATTATTTGCAAACACATTTACCTTTTGGCTTAGCTTTAATGTCCTTGAATTGTAAGAAAATTTGACTTGAGCAGTCTTTTCGAGTTCTGTCAGAGCATTTTCTAAACTAATATTGCTGAGGTTTAAGGTTACTTTCGAGTCAAGCATTTCTTGTCCCTTGACTGGTGTAGCTATGGTAATACTTGAAAAAACAAGCATTAGAGCTATTTGAAGGAATGATATTTTCACGATTTGAAAGAGTAATCGTTGAGAAATAAAAGTTTTTTTCATACTTTTGATTGATAAGGTTGATACTGTTTGATTGGTGTTGGCTGATTTCCAAGCCTTTACAGAGGACTTTGGAAAATCTTTGGAGCGTCTGAAATGTTACAGCATTTCGACGCTTTTTTGTTTCATTTTAGGTCATAGGCTGTTAGGTTGGTTTAGTTACATCCATTTGAAATGATTATTATATGATTGCCATTCATCTCATATCGGGTATTATTACCCAAACTCTCGCAAATAATTTTCAATTTTTCGGGTAAAGGCTCATCACTCAACGAAGTCGTTAGATAACAGTCCTTTAATTTTTCTGTCGGAAAATCAATAGTAATTAAATATCCTTGTTCGATGGTTCTGAAAATTTGGGAAACAGGAATATCTTTAAACTCAAAGCTTAATTGCTCAATTGGATTGGTGGTTGCTAACAAAGGTTTATCCTGAGTAATGTCCAGTATTTTTTCAAAAAGTAGCTTTTTACGTACAAATCGTGCTGCTTGGTTAGGTAAAAGCATTACTTCTTTGGTTGTGGCATTTTCAACTTCTATGTTTGAACTTACTTTTACCTTACCAGTTCTAACCAAAACTTCAACATTGGGTTGATTTGCAAAAGCAATTACTCTAAAACTTGTACCATAAACCTTTGTTACTGTCTCGTTGGCATACACGTAAAATGGCTTTTTAGGGTCTTTGCTTACTTCAAAGAAACCTTCGCCAGAAAGGTAAACTTTACGTTCGTTTCCCTTAAATGTTTTTGGATAACTCAATTTACTTTTGGGCTGTAATAATACTGAACTTGCATCGGAGAGTGTGATGAGTTGCGGTTTGTCTGAATTATTGGTTTGCTCAATTAAACCATCAGAATCTTTTTCTATTAACTCTTGATAAGTAATAGTTGTATTCGTTGTAATGCCTGATTTTATAGCAAAATAAGCAATAGTAGAAAAAGTAAAAAGTAATATTGCGGCTGCAGACCTAAACCAAGTAGCTTGCCAAATAGCTTTGATTGGTGAAGGCTTATTTGACTCGGCGATACTTCCCCAAGTTTTTTGAAGAGCAAATCGTGTTTCTTGAATAGATATTTCAGTTTCCTCGACTTTCATTGCAAGTATCCAAAGTCGAGCTTCTTCAACCAGTTTTGCTCTTTCGGTACTTTCCAAAGTCCATTCTTCCCAATGTGTTGGGTCTTCCTTGTGTCTAACCCATCTTTGGAAAGACTCATCGGATAAGAAGTCTTCTATTTTTTTGTAGGAATTACGGTTTTGCATCTGAATTTCAGTTTCAGATACAGAGAGGACAACAATATAAATTGGTACTCAGTAAATTGTATTTTTTTTTGAAAAAAATTAATAATTTAGTGAAAGCTCCATAAATAGGGTCAAAATAGGGATAGGAAAATCTTTACGAAGTTGTAGGATAGCCCTATGAAGCAGGTTTTTGGTAGATTGATAATTCATATTTAATACCTCCGCTACTTGTTCGACCGGCAGTCCTTGATGGTAACGAAGATATAAAGCTTCTTTTTGTCGAGCAGGTAAATCATTGATGAGTCTATTCAAATGCCCTACTTTTGTAGCCATTATTTCATCGGCTATGAGGCGGTCTTCAATGGAGAAATCAAATAAAAATTCGAGCGAATCAACATCTTTTACTTTTGAAAAAATATGTTCTCGCTCGTGATGTCGAGCAATACGTTTACGTACGCTTGATAGTAAGTATGCTTTTACTGCAATGGCCTCATTTAACTTAGAGCGGTATGTCCATATATCAACAAATACATCTTGTACGCAATCTTTTACTATATCACCTTCTGACATTAAAGTTTTGCCGTAGTTGACCAACGGACTGTAATACCTTTCAAATAATAAAGAAAAAGCTTCTTCGTCACCCACTCTTAGCTGGCTCCAAAGTATTGAGTCACTTAATTTTTCGGTATTTGTTCTTAAATTATTCAAAAAAATGGTATTTTTCTTTGTAAATATAGAATATTTTAAAGTTGAGTGTTATTGAAATATTATCAATGATTGACCATATCAAAATTAAATAAATACATTTTAAACCAAAAACCTCGGAAAGTCCCCTACACGTTCACAGCATACTTGCTCCATTACTTGTTGAAGCTGAGTTTTGAGCATACTGATGGTATGATTACCACCTTCATTTCCGAGAGCCGCAACACCATACATAAATGAGCGACCCATAAAGGTAAATTCAGCACCACTGGCCAAAGTTCGGGCAATATCTGGACCTGAACGCAGTCCGCTGTCCATCATTATCTTGATTTGACCTTTATATTTTTCTACAATTGGGGTAAGGGATTTAATAGCCGACTGTCCTGCATCAAGCTGCCTTCCTCCGTGATTCGAGACAATGATTCCATCTAAGCCAAGTTTGATTGCCTTTTCGGTATCTTGTTCACTCGCTACACCTTTCAGAACCAACTTCCCTTTCCATTTATCTCTGATTTCGGAGATTTTAGCTTCATTGACCCTACCCGAAAATGTTTGATTCATATATGCTCCCAACTGACCCATATTCAATCCTTTTGGCATGTATTTTTGTAAATTGGCAAAACTTGGCTGGCCATGATAAAGCGTTTTTAATGCCCATTCGGGTTTACCTAAGATTTGGAGCATATTACTCAAAGTCATTTTAGGAGGCATGGCGAGTCCATTCCGAATATCCCGTGGTCGGAAACCAAAGCTGGGTACATCGCACAGAATACACAAAACCTCACAACCCGCCGCCTCAGCACGAGCAAGTAAATCATCACGCAAAGTATTTTCGGCTGGATGGTATAATTGAAACCAAAATTTGCCTTCGGTCAATTCGCCGATTCGCTCAATACTCGACGTGGTTACAGTACTTAAAATGAATGGAATATTATGCAGATGTGCTGCTTTGGCCAAAATCTCGGGAGCATTTGGCCACATCAAACCCTGCAAACCAACAGGAGAAATGCCAAAGGGAGCATCATAGATGTGTCCAAACAATTCAGTTTTCATATCTGAGCGTGTATGTTGGCTCAGATAGGTGGGTTTTAGTTCAACCTCTCTTAGTTCGGCAGTATTTTTATAAAGATTTACATCTTCATTACAACCACCGTCTAAATATTCAAAAGCAAAACGTGGGATTTGCCTTTTTGCTTTTTTGATAAGGTCTTCGATAGATGGATAGTTTGAGTTGTATGTTAAACGAGACATTTTATAATTGGGTTTTAGGTTGATGTCCTTTGAGTCCAAAATATAAGACGACAAAAAAACATAACAGTGGAACGATATATCCTTTTTGAATATCATCGCCCGAATTGTCAATGATTTTACCCATAATTACGGGAAATATTGCTCCACCTATAATAGACATCACGATTAGTGAAGAAGCTGGTTTAGTATTTTCGTTGAGGTCTTTGATACCCAATGAAAATATGGTAGGAAACATGATTGACATGAAGAAACCTAATCCACCCAGTGCTATAACCACATTTTTACCGTCGGCATAAATAGCAACACAACTCAATAGAATACACAACAGGGCGTAAATGGCAAGCAACTTAGCGGGTTGTATATACCGCATGATGATTGTACCTATGAAGCGGCCAGACATAAAAAGTAACCCATAAACGCCGAGGTAATATCCAGCCGTTTTCTCATCTACGCCACCACCCGAAATGGCCATGCGAACAAAGAAGCTCGTTACGCATACCTGAGCACCCACATAAAAAAACTGGGTGATTACTGCCCAAACTAAATGTTCTTGCTTGAGTGCCTGTCCGATACTACCAGATGTATTGGACTTATTTTCTTCTTTAAATTCAGGGAATTTCAGAATCATGAAAACAATAGCCAAGAGCAAAAGGAAACCACCTAAAATCATATATGGAAGTTTTACTGATGCCGCCTCAGAGGTCAAGTAAGCAATTTTATCGACTTCCGACATAAGCGATAGTTCACTTTCGGAATACTCTTTACCCGAAAGAATGAATAATGTACCTATCATTGGTGCTAAAAAAGCAGCTAAACCGTTGAAAGATTGGGCTAAATTCAGCCTTGTTGTAGCACCTTCGGGGTCGCCTAATTTAGTAGCGTAAGGATTTGCCGCTGTTTCGAGAATGGTAAGACCACAACCAATGATAAAAAGGCCTAATAGAAATATTTCAAAAGTACGAGTATTGGCGGCAGGAATGAATAAAAAAGCCCCTAAACTAAATACCAATAGTCCAGTAATAATTCCTTTTTTATAACCAAATTTATTGAGAATAAGTCCCGCTGGAATAGCCGTAAGGAAATAGGCTAAATAAACAGCCGTATCAACAAATGTGGATTGAGTATTGGTCAGTTGCAAAGCTTTTCGTAAATGCGGAATCAAAATACCCGTAAGGTTATTTGAAATGCCCCATAGAAAAAACAAACTGGTTACCAGAATGAAGGGAAGTAAATAATTATTTTTTTCAGTTTTCATAAGGTTAAGGTTGAGTTTAGATGAGCGACCTGTCAAGGTGAACGTATCCACCATCCACATGAATTAGTTGACCAGTGGTATGGCTTGATTTTTCAGAAAGTAAGAAGGCAACCATATTGGCAATCTCCTCGGTGGTAGTCATTCGGTTGCCAAAGGGTATTTTACTATTTATTTTTGATAAAGTTTCTTCTGGGTTTGGTAATGTCTGAATCCATTTATCATATAAAGGTGTGTAACATTCTGCCACTATGAGAGCATTCACTCGAATACCAAAAGGCAGTAATTCCAATGCCCATTCTCGAGTAAGAGCATTTCGTCCACCATTTGAGGCGGCATAAGCCGATGTTCCACCTTGGCCTGTTTCGGCAGTTTTTGAGCCGATATTTACAATACTACCTTTTGAAGCCTTGAGGGCAGGCAAAGCATGATGAGCCATCAAATAATAATGGACCAAATTTTTGTGCAACGAGGCAACAAATGCTTCGTAGTTCCCATTTTCAAGACCTACACCGTCATTTACTCCAGCATTATTTACCAAGCCATCTATTCTGCCGAATTGCTTTATAACTTCTTGAACAGCTTTTTTACAACCTTCGGGATTACTCAACTCGGCAGTCACTTGGAAACCTTTTCCTGCAATTTCATCGAGCGTTTTTTTATTATCAGCCTCGTTTCGCCCAATAATCACTGGAATGGCTTCTTCTTGAGCCAGAACTTTTACAATACCTTCACCGATTCCTTTGGCACCACCTGTTACGATGATAACTTTATCTTTTAAATTAAGATTCATTGTTTATAGGGTTGAATAGTTTACCGCTCGTTGTCTCTGAGTACCTAAATTATCAATACCAAGTTCTACTACATCCCCAGCTTTCAAGTATCTTGGCGGCTTAAAACCAAGACCTACCCCAAATGGTGTACCCGTTGAAATAACATCACCTGGCAATAGTGTCATGAACTGGCTTAGATAGGAAACGATGTGTTTGACATTGAAAATCATATCGTTGGTGTTTGAATCTTGGAGCATTTCACCATTGACACTCAACCATAATCTAAGATTTTGCGGGTCTGGAATTTCATCTTTTGTAACCATGATTGGACCAAGTGGTGCAAAAGTATCGTTGCTTTTACCTTTCACCCATTGTCCTCCTCGTTCGAGTTGAAAAGCCCTTTCAGAATAGTCATTGTGTAGAGCATAACCAGCTACATAGTCCATGGCATCCTCTTCGTTTATATAGGATGCTTTCTTGCCAATGATTACGGCAAGTTCTACTTCCCAATCTGTTTTTTCAGAATTTCTTGGAATAACCACAGCATCGTAAGGACCACAAAGAGCAGTGGTTGATTTAAAGAAAACCACTGGTTCAGTAGGAACTGCCATACCTGATTCGGCAGCGTGTTTGGCATAATTGAGACCGATACAAACTATTTTAGATGGGCGAGCTATACAAGAACCAATACGAGCATTGGAGGGAACTTCTGGGCAAGCCTCTACCTCTGTTTCTAACCATTTTGCGAGGCGAGTCAATCCATCAGAAGCAAAGAATACTTCATTAAAATCTTCACCAAAGGCCGAAACATCTATTCTTTTGCCATTGCTTAATTCAAGTGCTGGTTTTTCATTTTCAAACTCACCAAAGCGTAATAATTTCATTTTTTTAATTGTTTAGGTAAATAAATCCACCATCAATCGGGTAATCACAACCTGTGACGAAACCTGATTCTGCCGAACATAGGTAAAGTGCTAAATAGGCGATTTCATCGGGTGTCCCCATTCTTCCAATTGGCTGGGATTTCGAGAGTTTCTCAAAGGTTTCTTGCTCTTTTCCTTCAAAATTTTTAGCAATAAAACCATCAACAAAAGGTGTGTGGACTCGTGCGGGAGAAATGCAATTACATCGGATATTATCTTTTAGAAAGTCTTTGGCAATAGATTGCGTCATAGACCGCACCGCACCTTTTGACATGGAATAGGCAAATCTATCAGAAATACCGACGGATGAAGCTACCGATGCCATATTCAAAATTACTCCGCCACCATTAGCTTTCATCAGCGGTAAAGCAGCATGTACACAATGATAAACCCCTTTTACATTGACGTTGATTACTCTCTCAAAATCAAGCTCATCCGTATTTTCTGCGTTGCCAACATGGGCGATTCCTGCATTATTGACTAAAATATCAATGTTCTTTATGCGGTTAATCACATCTTCTACTTGTGCCAAATTACTTACATCACAAGCATGAATGTCTATATTTTCTGTATTATCAATAGCTTCATTGATTTGTTTTTGGGCAGTTGATGCACTGAGTTCCAAAACATGAACCTTCGCCCCTTGTTGTGCAAATAGTTTGGTAATTGCCAATCCGATTCCACTTGCACCACCAGTTACAACGACTACTTTATTTTTTAAACTGAATATCATTGTTATTATAAGTTAATGCCTTTCTGCCACGGAATAAAATCATCTTGTCCCAACAACTGGGCCTTGGTTTGGAACTGACCACTTGCTAAATCAATACAATATTCGAGTAGTTCTTCGGCAGTTTGTTGAATGGTCTTTTCGCCTTCAATGATTGCTCCACAGTCAAAATCAATAATATCGGGCATCTTATTTGCCAATTTTGTATTGGTTGAGACTTTCACTACTGGACAGATTGGGTTGCCAGTGGGTGTACCTAATCCTGTGGTAAAAAGAATGATGGTTGCACCAGCGGCCGTTTTTCCAGTTGTAGCCAATACATCGTTGCCAGGTGTGCAGACCAAGTGTAAGCCTGCTGCTTTAGCTGTTTCTGTATAATCTAACACATCTACAATGGGGGCTGTACCACCTTTTCTGGCTGCTCCTGCCGATTTAATGGCATCAGTGATGAGTCCATCTTTAATATTGCCGAATGAAGGATTCATGTCAAAGCTTTCACCCAAACTTTTAGCTAAATCGGCATAGTTTCCCATTAGGTTCTCAAACTTTTGTGCTTTTTCATCTGTTACACAACGATTAATGAGTTCTTGCTCCACACCACACAATTCTGGAAATTCTGCTAAATAGGTGCTTCCTCCCAAAGCCACTACCAAATCGGATAAATGCCCCAAAACAGGGTTTGCTGAGATTCCCGAAAAGCCATCAGAACCACCACATTTCAATCCAATGTTTAATTTAGATAGCGGAGCTGGTTTTCGAGTGAGTTTATTGACTTCGATAAGTTCTGTGAATGTTTCTTTGATTGCCGCTGACAGCATCTCGAACTCTGTCCCAAAAGTTTGTTGGTCGTAGTAAAGTAAAGTTTTATTAAAGGAAGGATTACGGACTTTTATGGCATCCATCAAATCACTTAACTGTGTTTTCTGGCAGCCTAAACTCAAAACCGTAATTCCTGCTACATTAGCGTTATTGGCATAAGCTGCAAAAAGAGCGGCCAGTCTTTCGGAGTCGGAGTTTGCCCCACCACATCCCATTTCATGAGTTAAAAACTTGATTCCATCAAGGTTTGAAAATACTCTTTGGTTGAAATGAAAATCTTCTCCGTGTTGTGGTTTGTAAGATTTAATAGCTTCTTGTTCACCATTTTGATTCAGCAAAACCAAATCTTGGACTTGCTTCAAATAAACATCTGGAAATGCATAGCCGAGTGCTTTATCAAAGGCATCTTTTAGTTTAAGAATATTGCGGTTTTCACAAAAAACCAAAGGAATAACTAACCAGTAGTTAGCAGTGCCCACTTGTCCATCACTCCGCTGATAACCTAAGAACGTTCGGTTCTTCCATTTACTTACATCAGGTGCTTGCCAGTCGTTTTTGGGAACTCTGCTTTTTGATGAAAACTCTTCTGCTTCGTGTTTAAGGTTAAAGGTCGTGATTTGTTCTCCTCGATTTATTTTCTGTATAGCCCTTCCAACTCTTACTCCATACATTGTCGCCGTATCTCCTACATTGAGGTCATGAGTAACAAATTTATGTTTAGCTTCTATAGCATTTGGTAAAATGTATCTTTCTCCATCCCAAACAATTTCTTCAAATTTTTCTAATGGTTGAAGAGCCACCATTAGGTTGTCTGATGGATGGACTTTTAAAACTTTGTTTCTCATGTTTAAAACATCATTTAAAGTAAGGATTCACTCATTATGTGAACCCTTTACTACTCTTCGTCTAATTTTTAAACTAAACCTATTTTTCACCTATGAAACTTCCCCTTTCCTTATTAAAGTACAATATGATGTAGCAAAAGTACCGTATTGAGGGATGCACTTTTTATGAAATCTTATGGAATACTGATAAAATATTATCAAATTTGTGCAAACACTACCAAATTGTATTCAATATGCAGGCGATACTTCGCAAAATTGATTCAAATGATGCCAATTCGTTTGTGGCTCGGACAGATAGGTTCTCCCATTTTTATAACAAATGGCATTTTCATCCTGAGTTAGAATTAACCTACATCATTCATGGAAAAGGAAATCGTTTCGTGGGTGATAGTATTGAGTTTTTCGAGGATGGTGATTTAGTGCTGATTGGTGAAAATCTGCCCCATGTTTGGAAAAACGATAGTAGTTATTTTGAAGGTAGAGATGACCAGATTGCGATGGCTAATGTGATTCAGTTTCTGCCAAAGTTTTTTGGTGAGACATTTTATGGTTTGAAAGAATTGGAAAACGTTAGAGCACTGTTTGAAAAATCAACAGTAGGTTTGAGGATTGAGGGAGAAACAAAAGTGAGAGTCGTGCATTTAATGTCCAAAATATTTGATACAGCAAATAGCCTAAATCGACTTTGTATTCTTTTGGAAATTCTTGAATTGATTGCGATTTCAAATGAATTAAAACAGCTAAGTAGCCAAGCTTTTGTGGATGCGTATCAAAAGTTTGACACACAGAAAATCAATAAAGTGTATGAATTTACGCTCAATCAATATCATCGAAAAATATTGATTGAAGAGGCTGCGATTGTAGCGAATATGTCGGTACCTAATTTTTGCAAATATTTTAAAAGTAGAACTCAGAAAACCTATATTCAATTTTTAACTGAGGTCAGAATCGGTTTTGCCTGTCGAATGTTGATTGAAAACAAAAAAAGTATCCAACAGATAGCATTTGATTGTGGATTTCATAATTTATCAAATTTTAACCGTTCTTTTAGATTATTGAAAAACCAAAAACCTGCCGAGTATAAGCAGGTTTTTGGTGGGTTGAAGAGTTTATCGCACAAATATAAAAAAAAAATGAGGGCACCGAATAGGGCACATACAATATGAAACGATATGGTTTGAAATAGCATGCGGACGGCAAGTCAAAATAAACAAAAAAGCCTCAAAATCGTATGATTTTGAGGCTTTTAATGCTATTTGTTACTTATTTTGTCGGGGTGGCCAGATTCGAACTGACGACCTTCTGCTCCCAAAGCAGACGCGATACCGGGCTACGCTACACCCCGAAAAACTTACGAATCAAAAATCATTTACTTGATTATCTTTCCGTTTGGGAGTGCAAAATTATAAATTAAATTTTATATTTCAAACTTTGCACGAAAAACTTTTTAAAGTTTTTTGCGGAGAGAGAGGGATTCGAACCCTCGGTACCCTTATGAGGTACGGCAGTTTAGCAAACGGCTACTTTCGGCCTCTCAGTCATCTCTCCTTTCCAATAGGCTATTTACCTTTGGGAGTGCAAATATAAAACACTGTTTTTAATTTTTTACAAATCTGATGCCAAAATTTCTAAAAAAAAAATAAACTTTTTTTTCATTCTCGCATAAACTATTGTTTTTCAGGTATTTAGATTAAACCCTTTGTTTCAATCCAAAAAAAGTTTTTCCTAATTCTTAAATTATACCTCCTAAAAACCTAAAGCAAAGCATTGATTTGAGCATATTGCAAGAGCATTATTGTTTTTCCATCTTTTATTTCTCCTGTTTTTATCATCTCAATTGCTTTATTGAAATCAATTTCCAGCACCTCAATATTTTCTTGTTCGTCTTCTAACCCACCACCTTCGTTGATTTTCATGTCTTTTGTATATTCAGCTACAAAAAAATTCAATACCTCCGTAACCGATGCTGGCGACATGTAGGCTTCAAAAATCTTTTTTACTTCTCCAATTCTGTAACCAGTTTCTTCTTCAGTTTCCCGTCTGATACACTCTTCTGGATTATCTCTATCCAACAGGCCAGCACAGGCTTCAATCAACATACCCGTTGCATTACCGTTAATGTACGTTGGCATCCGAAATTGTTCTGTCAAAATAACAGTTTGCGAGGTTTTATTGTAGAGCAAGATTACTGCTCCATTTCCACGGTCATGAGCTTCCCGAGATTGAATTTTCCATTCTCCGTTTTTATTTCGATACTCAAAAATTATTTTTTTTAATATGTACCAATCATCGGATAGTACTTTTTCTTCTATAATTTTAACATTTGGATTCATTTTTGATTTTTTTTGATTAAAAATGATTATATTTGAACAAATATTCATAAAAGAAATGAGTTATCAAAGCAGAAAGCAGAAAATATTAAAAATCGTAGAAGAACAAGGTGAAGCTGATGTAAAAGAATTGGCTATGAAAGTCGAGACTTCAGAAATTACGATTAGGCGGGATTTGACTCTCATGGCCGCCGATGGACTAATTTTTAGAACTCATGGAGGAGCCATGAAACTCAGTTTGGTAAATACCCCTGCCAATTTTGAAAAGAAAAATACCGCCAATATTGCACAGAAAGACTATATTGCACGACTGGCAGCACAGGAAATTCAAGATGGTGACATTATTTTTATGGATTGTGGAAGTACGGTTTTTAGGCTTTGTCAATTTATTAAAAATAAACGAATAAAGATTATAACTAATTCTCTACCAGTAGTTTATGAGTTATCAAACACCGAAGTTTCGATAAATTTAATTGGTGGTGAACTTGATACTAAACGCCAAGCAATTCACGGACAAATGGCTACCGAACACATCAGACGATACCAAGCCGATAAAGCTTTTTTGGGTGTTGACGGAATTTCGGTAGAAAATGGTTTGAGTGCTACCAGCGAAAAAGAAGCCGAAATAACAATCAACATGTCGAATAATGCACAACAAACATATTTATTGTGCGATTCGAGCAAATTGGGCAAAGATAAATACCTAAAATTTGCCTCGTTGAGTATCGTTGATGTTTTGGTTACGAACGAAGTTTCTGAGCAACTAAAACCTTATCAAGATAAAGGAATTAGGATTTTGAACTGATAATTTCACAATTTGATTTTAATGATTAAATTTTTCCTGTAAAAACATCGGGTTTGGACGTTCTTACAAAATACATACAAATCTTTTTTTTATTCATGGGTAAAACTAAATTATCGATACACGCTTCCTGATTTCTGCCACTTACTCAATTTCCTTAAACTTTCTTAAAATATATTCTTGATTTTAAAATATTGATACCTTTGTCTCGTTATCAACTAAAGCCTTAGTTACTTTTCCTATACAAAATTAACCGTCAAACATTTTTATGAAAAAGCATTTACACTCTTTCGATTCCAGTTTTCACTTGTTTTCTCTTCATTCTTCTATTTTTCCAAGCCTTATTGATTTGTAAAAACCATCAGATTTCATCACAAATATTCATTGCTTTAGCACATTTCTATTTTCTTAGTTGGCATTTACAATAGTTTTACGAAAAATTTACGTATCTGATTGTAACTTTTTTTAGCCAACCAAGTAAGTTTAGATAATTAATAAATGAACAATTTAGAAAAAATCATGCAACATTCTTGAAAAATACGACTCATTTAAAGAAAACAGTTTCCTCCACAAAAATTCAAAAATACTTTTATGAAAAAAGCTATTACTATCACTCAGGCAATACTTTGCCTATTACTGCTTACGTGCGGGGTGGTGTTTGCTCAAAACCCAGCTCGTATCAACATCAAAGGCACAGCCATTGATTCGAGCAATGCCGTAATGCCCTTTGCAACTGTCATGCTGCTGACCCCAAAGGACTCTACACTCGTCAATTTTGGTAGAACTGACGAAAAAGGAGCTTTTGAGTTCAAAAACGTAAAAAATAGTAGTTATCTACTAAAAATTTCATCGGTAGGATACTTACCTTTTCAAGAAGAGATTAAACCGACCGATAAAGCTATCAATGATTTGGGGAATCTGAAACTCAAACCGATTGCCAAAGAATTGATGGAGGTTGTAATCAAGACTGCCCGAGCTCCGCTGAGTATCAAAGGCGACACAATTGAATACAATGCTGCTTCTTTTAAAGTACCACCAGGCTCTACGGTAGAAGATTTACTCCGAAAACTCCCTGGGGTTCAGATTGACCAAGAAGGCAATATTAAGGCACAAGGGCAAGATGTAAAGAAAGTAACCGTTGATGGAAAGCAGTTTTTTGGAAGTGACCCTAAGTTAGCTACCAAAAACCTACCTGCCGAAGCAATTACTAAAATTCAGGTTTTTAATGATAAAACTGAGCAATCGAAAGTAACGGGTATTGATGATGGAAAAAAAGAAAAAACCATGAATTTGGAGCTAAAAGAGAGTTTCAAAAAAGGTGGTTTTGGAAAAGCAACGGTAGGAGTCGGAACTGACCAAAGAGCGGAATTGAAGGGTAACTACAATAAATTTGACTCTAAACAACAATTTGCCTTCATTGGCAATATGAATAATACGAATCAAGGTGGAATATCATGGGACGATTATCAGGATTTTAAAGGCAGTAGTGCTTTCAACTGGGGCGATGATGCCGACTTTGGTTTTAGCAGTGGACGAAGATTTATCTACTTCGGTGACGAAGACGAAGGCGTGAGTATTTCGCCAGGTGGTGGTGGCAACCGTAATCGTGGTTTTTCGTCTAATGGTTCGGCTGGTCTTAACTATAACTACGATACAAAAAAAACAAAGTTTACGTCAAGTTACTATTATAACCAAGTTCGTAGCGTAATGGATTCTTATTCGTTTCGTAGAACTTTCTTGCAAAATAACGAATCGTTTGATACGAAAGATACCAGCAACAGAACAAGTTTTAATGGAAATCACCGTGTGAATCTAAGATTCCAGAAAGAAATCGACTCGCTCAATACCTTGATTGTTATCAGCAATAGTCGCTTTACTGATGCAAGCAATACTTATGGAAGTAACCAATACTTTTATAAAAATAATCTATTCAGAAACGGTACTGAAATTGATAATAGTGGCGGTAAAAACTCTTTCGGAACGGTAAATTCGGCTATTTATCGGCATAAATTTAAGAAAAAAGGAAGAAGCTTTGCCATAAGTGCTGGCTACAACATGAATCAAGGTGATGCCAATGCTCGACAAGTTGCGTTGAATAACTTCTTGAATGCCACAACCGTCAATGATGCCATAAAGAATATTCGACAACTCAATACTACCAATAGCACCACGAATTTGTATAAAGGAAGTTTATTGTTTGTTGAGCCATTAAATAAAAAACTTTTCTTGGAGACATTCTATAATACAAGTTTACAGAGCAGTAAAGTAAACCGTGATGTAGACAGTATTTATATCAAAAATGAAAAAGAGGCTTATAGTATCGTGAATGAATTGAGCCGAAATTATTTAAATGAAATCAGATATAACCGAGTTGGAACAAGCCTTCGATATTCGTCCAAAGGTTTGAATCTTTCGGGAGGATTAGCTTGGCAACATTACAACCTAACGGGTGAATTTATCAATAATAAACTTACGCAAGTAAAAGGAATAGTAAGTAGAAGTTTTTCGGCATTTGCACCAAATGTTTCGCTTAATTATGATTTGAAAAACAATCGCTATTTATACGCAGAATATAGCGTAGGTGTGCAAGAACCCAACATACGAGACTTGCAACCAATCGTAGATAATAGCAATCCACGTTATATTTCGGAGGGGAATCCTGACCTTTTGCCACAAGTAACCAAAACCGTAAGTGGTGGTTTCAATAAGTTTGACCCTGCAACATTTATCAATTTGTACATCAATTTCAACTTCGATTCATACACTAATCAAGTGGTTTATAATCAAACGATTGATGAAAATTTTATTACTCGTACAAAACCAGTCAATATTTCTGGTGGTTGGTCGGCTGGTCCATATTTGGGATTCGGTTTTCCTTTGAAAAAAACAAAGGCAACCATGAATGTCAATAGTAGTATTTTTTACAGCAAAAACTTATCGTATATCAACGGCATTTTGAATAATACTAATAACGATAACTACAACATTGGTGTACGACTTGACCTTACTCCACTCGATTGGTTTACGTTTTATGCAAATGCTAATTTTGGCATCAGTAATACTAAATATTCGATTAATTCTGACCAAAATCAGCAGGTATTCAATAATAATTTTGGTGGCGATATGAATATCAAATTTCCAAAAGGAATTTATTTCAATACTAAATTTAATTATCGGGTTTATAAAAATGAACGTTTCGGTTTCGACCAAAAAATTCCTTTGATGAATATGTCGGTCTATAAAGTTGTGGGCAAAGCACAAAAAGCTGAGCTTCGTTTTACGGCATACGATATTTTCAAACGTAACCTCGGCATTACGCAATCGGCTAATCAAAACTTTGTTTCGCAAGAACGTGTTCAGACGCTTTCAAGATATTTTATGTTGAGTTTTACGTATAATATGAGAGGTGTAAAAGCTCAAATACGTAAACGTAATTCGTGGGATTGATTCAATTATCATAATTGGCACATTACCTCTCAGGAGCGATGTGCCACCTAAATTTAAAACAGATGAAAAAATACAGCATTCTATATTCAAGCATTTTGTTGTTTGTGGCTTCGCTTACATTTGCTCAAAAAGATGAAGGTATAATTACTTTCGAGCGAATGGTGCATTATCCTAAAATTATTGCAAGGTTGCCTTATTTGAGCCAAGAAGAAAAAGACCGCGTGAAACTCACTTGGGGTAGCGATGATGAATGGAAAGAAAAAATGAAACTCGTTTTTAATCCAACTAAAAGTTTATATACTTACCTCAACGACCAAGGAGAAAGCGAAGACGGTACATGGGCATGGCGAAATGATGAGTTAATTATTACAAGAGATTTTGAGAAAGAAAAGAAAACCGAAATCATAGAAATGCTCGGAAAAACCTATATCGTTGACGATTCGCTACATACACCTAATTGGAAAGTGATGAATCAGATTAAGGATGTGGCTGGCTATATTTGTATGAAAGCAGTTACTGAAGATACGGTCAAGAAACAGAAAATTACGGCATGGTTTGCGGGGGATATTCCCGTTTCGGCTGGCCCAGAGCGTTATTTTGGTCTTCCTGGGGCAATTTTGGAGTTGGATATCAACGAAGGAGATGTAGTGATTACGGCAACAAAAGTTGAGTTCAAGAAATTGGATAAAGAGCTGATTATGCCAAAAGCGAAAGGTAAAAAGATTAAAGATGTAGATTATGATGCTTTACTTCGTAATCATCTAAAAGATAGCATCAAATCGCAAAGAAATCCTTACTGGGCGATTAGGTATTAATTTACTTAATCTTTACTAAAAAGACTTGTGGCACACCTGTTATCGCTGATAACAAGGTGTGCCACAAGTCTTTTCTTTTGAATTTATTTCAACTTAAACACAATCGCACCCAAAGGCGGAAGCGTTAGTTCGATAGAATTCTCTTTTCCGTGAGAGGCAATTACTTGAGTGTTTACTTCACCATTCAATGTTCCACTTCCCCAATATTCATGTCTATCACTATTAAATATTTCAGCGTATGTACCTGCATTGGCCACTCCGATTCGATAATTTGAGCGTGGAACTGGCGTAAAGTTTAGCACTACAAGTAAGTTTTCTTTTTCGTTGAAACCTTTACGTGCATACACAATTACAGCATTTTCACGGTCGCTGGTATCAACCCACTCAAATCCATCGGGGCTAAATTGCTTATCGAATAAAGCTCCTTCCGAACGATAAAGGTGGTTGAGGCCTTTCATTAATTCGTTTATACCTTTGTTTGGCTGATTTTCGAGTAAATGCCAATCAAGGCTTTTCTCAAAATTCCATTCGGCATATTGAGCAAATTCACCACCCATAAAGAGCAATTTTGTACCTGGGTGGGTAAACATATACGTAAACATCAAACGCAAATTAGCAAACTTACGCCATTCATCACCTGGCATTTTTTCGATTAATGAGCCTTTTCCGTAAACCACTTCATCGTGCGAGAATGGCAACATGAAATTTTCAGAAAAAGCATACACCAAACTAAAAGTAATATCATTTTGATGCCATTTGCGGTACATTGGGTCTTTTGCAAAATAACGGAGCGTGTCGTTCATCCAACCCATCATCCACTTCATTCCAAAGCCAAGTCCGCCCGTGTAAACTGGTCGAGAAACGCCAGGGAATGCCGTTGATTCTTCGGCAATCGTCTGCGTATCAGGGAATGAGCGATAGATTTCTTCGTTTAATTCTTTAAATAACGAAATCACTTCGAGGTTTTCACGGCCACCAAAAACATTGGGTACCCACTCGCCCGCATTACGAGAATAATCACGGTAGAGCATCGAAGCCACTGCATCCACACGCAAGCCATCGGCATGGAAGCGGTCAAGCCAGAAAATGGCATTACTTATCAAAAATGAGCGAACTTCGTAGCGTCCGTAGTTGAATATATAACTTTTCCAGTCGGGGTGATAGCCTTCACGTGGGTCTTCGTGTTCGTAAAGAGCTGTTCCATCAAAACGATGCAAGCCGTGAGCATCACCAGGATAATGCGATGGTACCCAATCGAGTATCACGCCGATACCGTTGATGTGTAGCTGCTCAATCAAATACATAAACTCTTGTGGCGTACCAAAACGGCTACTTGCAGCAAAATATCCTGTAATTTGGTAGCCCCACGATGGCTCATACGGATGCTCCATGATTGGCATAAACTCTACGTGAGTAAAGCCCATTTCTTTCACGTAAGGCACAAGCGTATCGGCCACTTCGCCGTAACTGAGGCATCTTTCGGGATTCGATGGGTCGCGTTTCCACGAACCAAAATGCAATTCATAAACCGATTGTGGAGCATTCAAGGCATTTTTTGCTCGGCGAGTTTTCATCCAATCTTGGTCTTTCCACTCATACCAAGTATCCCAAACGATTGAAGCAGTTTTTGGCGGATGTTCCCAACGCAATGCGTAAGGGTCGCCTTTTTCTATATCAGCACCTGTATTTGAGGCAATAAAATATTTATAAACTTCGCCATTACCGATATTCGGAATCCAACCTTCCCAAATACCCGAACCGTCCCAACGAGGATTAAGCGGGTGTTCGCCACGATTCCAGCCATTAAACGTACCGATTACCGAAACGTATTTGGCATTGGGAGCCCAAACGGCAAACAAAGTTCCTGTAACTCCTTGATTCTGAACTACATGAGAGCCAAGTTTTTCGTACAAACGATAATGCTTTCCTGAACGAAAAAGCGAAATATCATAATCGGTAAGAAGGCTAAACGACTCTACTTTATTGAAAGTTGGAACTGCTTCTACTGCTTGCGACTCAGTTTTTACGATTTCTTGTTCGGTACTCGTTGTTTTGTCTTTTTTTGTAGCAACTGCTTTTTTTGCCATAAGGTTGAATATTAAACAAGGTTAAGTATTTGTTTGTAAAAATAGTTTTTAAAAATTGAAAAGCAAAAAATGGTTTATATTTGAAGAGAATTTGTAACACAAGTTTTCAACTTGTGATAATTTCAAAAATCATTCACTCGACTATTTGCCATGTCAGCCCCACTCGCCGAACGATTACGCCCCAAGAAATTAGATGAATACATCGGGCAAGAACATATTTTGGGTAAAAATAAACCTCTACGCACTGCCATTGAAGCAAACCTTGTGCCTTCAATGATTTTGTGGGGGCCTCCTGGTACTGGTAAAACTACGCTCGCTTTGCTCATTGCCGAAGCCACCAAACGTCAATTTCAGCAACTCAATGCCGTGAGTTCGGGTGTGAAAGAATTACGTGAGGTTATTAGCAAAGCTTCTGGACTATTCCCTCCTATTGTGTTTATCGATGAGATTCACCGCTATAATAAATCGCAGCAAGATTCGCTTTTGGCAGCGGTGGAAAAAGGACAAATCACACTCATCGGAGCAACAACCGAAAATCCATCGTTTGAACTCAATAGTGCGGTACTTTCTCGGTGTCAAGTCTATATTCTGGAGGCTTTCGGAGAAAAAGAACTTCGAGAACTGACCGATAGAGCTTTGCGTGAAGATGGAGTTTTGAAAGAACGAGACATAAAAGTCGAGTCGTATGATGCCCTCATGCGAGTTTCGGGAGGAGATGGACGAAAACTATTGAATCTTCTGGAATTGATTACGTTTTCGTATCCACCCGATTCAGAAATTATCATAAATGATGATTTAGTAGAAGAAGTCGCTCAACGAAATATTGCTCGCTACGATAAATCGGGTGAACAACATTACGATATTATTTCGGCATTTATCAAATCGCTGCGTGGTTCTGACCCCAACGCAGCTCTTTACTGGATGGCTCGAATGATTGTAGCTGGTGAAGACCCCGAATTTATCGCCCGTAGAATGTTGATTCTCGCATCAGAAGATATTGGCAATGCCAACCCAACGGCTGTAATTATGGCCAATAATTGTATGCAAGCCGTAAAAGTAATTGGGTATCCTGAATGTAGAATTATTCTTTCTCAAACGGCCATTTATTTGGCAACTTCGCCCAAATCAAATGCTTCGTATGTGGCCATTGATGCGGCAATTGCACTGGCCGAAAAAACTTCTCATTTATCAGTTCCGTTAGCCTTACGAAATGCTCCAACTAAGCTTATGAAAGAAATTGGTTATGGCAAAAACTATCAATATTCGCACAATTACGAAGGAAATTTTGCGAAGCAGAACTTTCTACCCGATGAATTAAAAGGGACAAAACTCTACGAACCAAGTAACAATGCCCGTGAAAACGAAATCAGAAGACAGCTACAAACTTGGTGGGCGGAGTGGTATGGCTATTGAAACTTATTTTAGAATATTCATCTCCGAACTCTTCCGCACCACCATCTCAGTAGGAATTTTGATGGTCTTGAGTTGCTCCGAATAATTTAATTTTCGCTCAATTGAATCAAGTAATAACTCAGCCGCAGTCTGGCCAATTTCGAAGGCAGGCTGCACAATTGTACTTAGTGAGGGAGCTAATAAATGAGCTACTTTCAGATTCGTAAAACCAATAAAAGAAAGTTCTTCGGGAATCTGAATACCTTGCTCTTTTACAGCCGAAAAACAATCGAGAGCCAGTCTATCACTGGTAGTAAAGATGGCATCGGGGTTTTGCTCATTTATTAGATTGAATATTAGTTTTTTTGCTTCTTCGGGTTCAAATCCGCAATATTTTACCAATGATTCATCGTACGGAATTTTATATTTTTCGAGGGCGGCTTGATAGCCCATCAAACGCTCCTTGGTAATTGATAATAACGATGGGCTCGTGATGTGGGCAATCCGACGACGACCCGATAAAATCAAATGTTCGGTAGCTTTAAATGCTCCATCAAAGTTATCGGCTACTACTTTATGAGCTTCTATTTTATCCGAAACCCTATCAAATAATACTAAAGGAAGCTTTTTTTGCTGAATTTCTTGTAGGTGCGATACACTGTTAGTTTGCCCAGAAAGAGAAATTAGTAAGCCATCAACTTTCCGAGCAATGATGTGTTGAATATTGGTCACTTCACGTTCGTACGATTCATGGCTCTGAAAAATAACTACGTGATAGCCACGCTTGTTGGCTACATCTTCGATACCGTTGATAGCCTGCGAGAAAAAATGATTGGCAATTTCGGGTACAATTACGCCAATGGCTCGGCTTTTATTTTCTTTCAAACTAAGGGCAATCGGATTGGGTGAATAATTGACTTTTTCGGCATATTCCATCACAAGCCGTTTGGTTTCTGCGTTGATTTCATAACTCCCACGCAAAGCCCTCGAAACTGTTGAAGTCGAGAGATTTAGAGCCTTTGCTATATCTTTTATCGTAATTGCTTCCAATCGTCAAATCTTGTTAAAATACAATTTTACCGCCCCCACTTTTTACATAAGATGCACATAAAAATAGGATATTTACACTAAAAATCAAAGTTTATTTGATTCATAATTATTCAAAAATCTTTTTTGGCAACGTTCCCGATAACGATTGCATAAAGATTGTCGGTAAAACATTTGCTCATAAAATATTCTTGTTGCATCTTAGAAAAGTCAAATATAAAGAACATTAGATACTACAAAAGAAATTTCAAGGAATTTTACATATTTTGGTCATTATTATACAAGAAAAAATAAAAACAATACATGTTTAGTTTAGCAGGAAAGATAGCACTCGTCACGGGCTGCAATAAGGGCATTGGAAAAGGTATTGCATTAGGTTTAGCAGAAGCTGGGGCTGACATTATCGGTGTTTCGGCAAGTATCGAGCTAAGTGGCAGTCAGGTTGAGCAAGAAATATTAGCTCTTGGCCGTAGTTTTAAAGCCTACCAAGCTGATTTTAGTGACCGAGATAGCCTCAAGGTATTTATTGAAAAAGTGAAAATTGATTTTCCTGTAATTGATATTTTGATTAACAATGCTGGTACGATTATGCGAAACCCTGCGGCCGAACACTCGGACGAATATTGGGATAGAGTTATAAGCATCAACCTTGATTCTCAGTTTATTTTAGCCCGTGAAATTGGGCGAGATATGATTGCTCGTGGTTCGGGTAAAATCATCTTCACGGCATCGTTGCTAACTTTTCAAGGAGGAATCAACGTACCAAGCTACGCCGCCAGTAAAGGTGCAATCGGCAGTTTGGTAAAAGCACTGGCCAATGAGTGGGCAGGAAAAGGCGTAAACGTCAATGCTATTGCCCCAGGCTACATTGCTACTGATAATACCGAAGCACTCAGAAACGACCCCGAACGCAGTTCTTCTATTTTAGGACGTATTCCAGCAGGTCGTTGGGGTGAAACTCAAGATTTCAAAGGCCCAGCGGTATTTTTGGCATCAGCAGCATCTGATTATGTACATGGTACAATATTGACCGTAGATGGTGGTTGGATGGGAAGGTAACCCCTCCGCCCCTAAAGGGAAGCTTAATACCACTTAATAATAAATAGATTATCAATAAAAAAGTCCCCCTTCAGGGGTTAGGGGTTATGCAAACAAGATACGAAAGTAGTCCAAGAGAGACAGCGGGAATGAATACCGCAGAATTACGTAATAATTTTTTGATGGAAACATTGTTTTCAGCCAATCAAATTCATTTAACTTATTCACACTACGACCGTATGATTTTGGGCGGAATAATGCCAACAGACCAAACTTTAACTCTCGGTACTTACGAAGACCTAAAATCAGAATACTTTTTAGAACGAAGAGAACTCGGCATTATCAATGTAGCGGGCAATGGAAAAGTAGTAGTAGATGGTCAGGAATACCACGTCAATAAATTAGACTGTTTATATGTAGGTAAAGGTTCAAAAGAAGTGCAGTTTAGTAGCATTGATGCAGCGAATGCTGCAAAATTCTTTGTGCTTTCTTGCCCAGCACATAAGGAATATCCTACCCAATTAATGACCAAAGATGCCTCTACTCCTGCCCACATGGGAGCAGTAGAAACAGCCAATCAACGCACCATTTATAAATACATTCACCTTGATGGCATCAGAAGCTGTCAGTTGGTAATGGGTCTGACGGTTTTGCAAAACGGAAGTGTGTGGAATACGATGCCATCGCACACACACGACCGCCGTATGGAAGTTTATTGCTATTTCGATGTGCAAGAAGGACAAGGCGTGCTACATTTAATGGGGCAACCACAAGAAACTCGCCATTTATGGGTAAGCAATCATCAAGCTATTATCTCTCCTCCGTGGTCAATTCACTCAGGATGTGGCACTACCAACTATTCATTTATTTGGGGAATGGCAGGCGAAAATCAATCATTTGCTGATATGGATTTCGTGGCCATCAATGAGCTAAAGTAACCTATTATTTACTATATATTTTAAGCTATTGGAATTTTTGTCTTGTATCAGAGAAAAATTTCAATAGCATTCTCTTGTATTGCTTGAAACAACAAAAGCATGAAAAATAAGACCCTATACCGATTATTGCTATTCACTGCCTTATTTTGGGCAAATTCTGCTTTTAGTCCGACCGAAGAAAAGCCTCGTATTTTCTTGATTGGCGATTCAACTTGTGCCAATAAAAATCCTTATGATGCCCCCGAAACTGGCTGGGGACAAGTACTTCCCGAACTGTTTACGAGTGCGGTTGAAATTCAAAATCACGCCGTAAATGGACGCAGTACTAAAAGCTTCCGTAATCAAGGACTTTGGAAAAAAGTGCATGACCAACTGCACAAAGGCGACTACGTTTTCATTCAATTCGGTCATAACGACCAAAAAGAATCGGACACCACTCGTTACGCAGCCGCACAAACCGATTACCGCAAAAATTTGATTCGTTACATTGAAGAAACGCAAGCTAAAGGAGCAACTCCCGTATTGTTTACGCCTGTGATGCGTAGAAAATTTGATGAGAGTGGTAAGTTTGTTGACCAACACGGCGAATACCCAGTGGTAGTGCGTGAGATAGCCAAACAATACAACGTTTCGTTGATTGATATGCACGCTTCGAGCCAAAAAGTGATTGAGCAACACGGTGTTGAAGGCTCGAAGAAAATCTTTATGAATATCGCTGGAGGTATTTATCCAAAATTCCCGAAAGGGCTTGAAGATAATACGCACTTCACTTATTATGGGGCAAAATTAATGGCAGGTTTGGCTGCCGAAGGTTTGGTTTCAACAGGGAGTCCATTAAGAAACTTCTTAAAAAAGACTGAATTTAATGATAAATACGCCTACGAATTACCCCTTACTTATCGCCCAGTTTTCAGAAAAGATACATTTAATATTGCCCGTTATGGAGCTAAAGCCGATGGTCTGACGGTCAACACAAAAGCTATCAATCAAGCCATTGAGCTTTGTAATGCAGCAGGTGGTGGAACGGTTGTTGTGCCGAAAGGCCTTTGGGTAACGGGTCCAGTTGTATTGAAAAGTAACGTAAATATTCACCTCGAAAAAGGAGCTTTACTACAATTCAGCAAAAACTACGATGATTATCCAATTGTACTCACGACTTGGGAAGGGCAAGATTCTTACCGCTGCCAAGCACCAATCTGGGGAGTTGATTTAGAAAATATCGCTATCACAGGCGAAGGCGTGCTTGATGGAGGTGGCGATGTTTGGCGTGCCATTAAAAAAGAAAAACAAACAGCTGGTCAATGGGCAAATCTACTAAAATCGGGAGGTGTCACAGACGAAAAACAAAACAACTGGTATCCATCAGAAAAGTCTTTGAAGGGAAACATGATTCCGAATGCAGGTAGAATACTAAATGGAGTGAAACCTACGCCCGAAGAACTGGCTTCCTATAAAGATTTTCTGCGTCCAAATATGTTGAGTCTGACTCGCTGTAAAAACATCATCATCGAGGGCGTGACTTTCCAAAATTCACCTGCTTGGACCATGCACCCCCTACTCTGCGAACATATTTCAGTGAAAAACGTAACTGTAAAAAACTATTGGTATGCCCAAAACAGCGATGCCATTGATTTAGAGTCTTGTCGGAATGGTATTCTCGAAGGCTGTACTTTTGATACGGGCGATGATGGAATTACGATAAAATCAGGCCGTGACGAACAAGGCCGCAAACGTGGTGTTCCGACCGAAAACTTTATCATCAAAGATTGTATCGTTTATCACGCACACGGTGGTTTTGTGATTGGCTCTGAGATGTCGGGCGGGGTGCGAAATATGTACATTTCAGATTGTACTTTCATGGGTTCAGATGTGGGCTTACGCTTCAAAACTGCTCGTGGACGTGGCGGTGTAGTTGATAATATTTATGTAAATAACATCAACATGACCGACATCCCTGGTGAAGCCATACTTTTTGATATGTATTATGCAGCCAAAGACCCCGTTCGTGCCGATGGAAAAGAAAACGAATTACCCGTTATCAAAGCCGAACCTTTAAACGAAGGTACACCACAGTTTAAAGATTTTTATATCAAAAACGTGGTGTGTAAAGGTGCAGAAACAGCCATTTTGATAAGAGGTTTGCCTGAAATGTCTATTAAAAATATCAACATCGAAAATGCCATGATTGAATCGAACAAAGGTTTGGTTTGCGTAGAAGCTGAAAATATTTCTTTGAAAAACATAACTCTTTTGACCAATGATAAAACAGTTATGCAAGTACAAAATAGTAGAAATGTTGTGTTGAATAATATTCAATATGGTGCTGATAAAAATGTATTATTGAAGGTGATGGGTGACAAATCAGATGGCGTTAAATTACTCAACACCGACACTAAAAAAGCAAAAAAAGATATTGAACTGGGCGTTGGTGTGATAAGTAAAGTTGTAAGCAAAAAATAAGATTAATTATTACTTTCTTTATAAAAAAACAAATGGCTGCTAAGAAAGCAGCCATTTGTTTTTACTTGATTTTACTCAGTCATAATCTCCAGATTTTTGATTCGGGTCGGAAACCAAATTCGCATTTCTCCTTGCCCACGATTCGAGCGGGCGTAATATGGAATTAAAACTAAGGGCTGAGTTTTGGTCGAAACTGATAAATTATTTTCGATACTCAAGGCATTTGCCGAGGCTCTGAGGGTCATTACACCATTCAATAAATTTGGTTGAAATTCTGTTGCAAAGTTCTGATTTTCAGGTACTACCAAGTTAGATGTAAAACCGTTATTATCAACAAATTCGGCACAATAAACAATCGGACCACGCTCAATCGCTATTTTACCAATATTATCCTTTACTTTTTCGTTGGCCACCACTTGCTTCACTTTCATTGGTAAAGTCATCATTACTTTATCACCTTTTTTCCAAACTCGGTCAACGATTGCATACCCATTTTCAATATTATAATCAACAATCTGACCGTTTACTGTGATTGAAGGTTTATCAGATGATTTCTCTTTATAACGATACAAATCCGTCGGAAAAGCTTCGTCTCTCGCCCAACCTGGAACTCTTACATGAAGCGGAAATTTTAAACCATTTTTGTTGGTAGGGTCAACTGAAATTACAATCATTCCATGCCACGGATACTCAGTATTTTGCGAAATCGTTACACTTTCTTTGGGTAGAACCTCCAAAGTTGTCGTATTCGACATAAACAAATTTACATACACTTGTTTATCCTTTTGAGCATACACATAACTCGGAATCGAAGGCATAAAACGACAAATATTTGTCGGACAACACGAACATCCAAACCACGGCGAACGCTTGTTTTCGCCACTCAACTTACCTTTTTGGAAATTATATTCCATCGGATTTTCGTAGTTGAATGTTTTCCCGTCAAGTCCGATACCGCTGATGAGTCCATTATAAAGTGTGCGTTCCAAAATATCAATATATTTCGAGTCGCCGTACATCATAAACATTCGATGATTCCAGTAAACACTCGAAATAGCGGCACAAGTTTCGCAATAGGCCGAATGATTCGACAGCTCATAATCAGGACCAAAACCCTCCCAATTTCCTGCTTGCCCAAGTCCGCCCGTGATGTAGGTTTTCTTCGAGAAAGCATTATCCCAAATTTTATTAAGAGCCGTCAGATATTCTAAATTATTGGTCATTGAAGCCACATCGGCCATTCCTGCATACAAATATCCCGCACGAACCGAGTGTCCGAGTGCTTCGGTTTGCTGCGTTACAGGAATATTATCTTGCCAGTAAGCTCCTGTCTGCCAGACAGTTGCGTCTTTTTCACCCGTTTTCTTTTCATATTTACGTTGCCCTCGACAATCAATAAAGAACTTCGATAAATCAAGGTATTTCTGATTTCCAGTCACTCGGTAAAGTTTTCCCAGTCCAATCTCGATTACTTGATGTCCAGGAGCAACGGCCTTCTTACCAGGCCCAAAAACGGTTAGAAGATGGTCAGCATTTTTAATGGCAATATCCAACATATTCCGTTTTTTTGTAGCTAAATAATGAGCCGTTGCGGCTTCATAAAAATGCCCCATGTTGTAAAGTTCGTGGCTCAATTCATGCTCTTTTTCGTAGCGTTCCTTTCCAATCCAAGGGTGAGTTGTATCACCCATTGTACGAGTGGTATATAAATAACCATCGGGTTCTTGGGCTTTGCCAATGAGCGTAATGAGCGAGTCGATGTAAGTATCAAGTTTAGCATCATATTTTACGTGCAATGAGTAAGCTGCCCCTTCAATAATTTTATAAATATCCGAATCATCGAAAGGATAAGTCGTACAGAGCTTACCAGTATGAGCAACCGCCTGCTCGAAATTTTTGATACGACCTGTTTCTTTTGATTTCTGAAACGACCACGGAATCGTAACGGTTCTGTTAATTTCCAGTTTTGGCAACCAAAAATTATCATTCAATTTTACTTGCGTGAAAGGCACACCACGATATGGATAATCTTTTTGGACTTGTGAAAATGAGACAAGAGATGTAAGACAAAAGACAAGAAAGAGAAAACGTTTCATATTGATAGGGTTGATTTTTTTGCTAAAAATAAGAAATAAATTTTCGTAATTTGTCAAAAATCTTTCTAAAAATATGAAACCGAAAATTACACTCGAATATTGTCCGAAATGCCATTGGCTATTACGCTCAGCATGGTTAGCACAAGAATTATTGACAACTTTTGAGCAAGAACTCGGCGAAGTAAGCCTACGCCCAAGCGACATTGCAGGAAGTTTCAAGGTGTTACTCAACGATGAAGTAATTTACGACCGCAAACGTGAAGGACATTTTCCTGAGATTAAAGAATTGAAACAATTGGTCAGAGATTTGATTACTCCTGAAAAATCGTTGGGGCATAGCGATAGAAAATAATGATGAGATATGAATTATGAAATAAATGGATAAATCTCAGAATTCATATCTACTTCATGGCTCTAATCCACTCTTTAATCAATTCTACGCCTTCTTTGTGAGTAGTTTTTCGACCAACTTCGGGCATCATTATTCCAGGGTCAGTCGATTCCATACGGTAAACAATAATAGATTCGTCGGGTTTGCCTGGCACAATATCATATTTTTTATTGCCCGAACCACGACCTGCCGCTACGGGTGTTTTCAAAATTCCGTAGGCAATTGGTTCTGTTTCATGAATACTCAAATTCAAACCTGAAGTCTGGGCAGGCCCTCCTTTTCGGTGGCAGTGAGCACAATTAATATCAAGCCAAATTCTGGCACGTTCGTCGAGGCTTCCAGTTTCGGGTCTATTCCAAACTGCGGCTTTCGGTACGGTTCCGATGGCTGGCAGATTCGTCAAAACACTCATTTTTTGCCAAGCGACTAACTGATTATCTGTACTATTTATTGAAGACTTCTCACCACCCAATGAAGGCTGAAAAATGCCATTTAACTGCCTTGCCGAAGGTCCAATAGGTGACATTTGTTCGTTTCGATTATGGCATCCTTTGCATTGATTAATGTTTGGTATGCCATATTCGTGTTTTTTCTTTTTGCCATTAGCATCAATGTAACTTACCTCTTTTGTATCGCCTGCCACTTCCAAAAACGCTTCGGTTTGTTCATCATTCCAAACATAATCCAGAGCTTTCCAGCCATCTTCTTCATGAATCAGTAAACGAGTTTCGATGAGTTTTCTACCTAATTCTGGTTTACGAAAATCGTTCGGGTAATAAAAGGTTTTGATAATAGTCGTACCCACAGGAAACTCCAAAACCTCGGTAGCATTATAGGCAACCGTCTGATTATCAGGCAGTTTTATAAAACGTAATTTTTCGGCATAATCAGTAAATAAAGGCGTATTTAATGAATATGGCAACACCCCCTTTGTAGGTTTTTGCTCTGCTACATTGCCTTCAAAAAACTGATAATCAGATAATTTTTCTTTAGGCATAGTTGCCTCATTATTAGATTTTTGATAAAAAGCTGATAGTGCAAAAATGCTAATCGAGCTTATTAGTAAAAGTATTTTTTTCATCTACTTACAAATAATTTTACTCGTATCGCGTGAAATATTCTTGAAATTATGCTCAACATCCATGTTAGCAAACGATTCGTTTTTGTTATTTTTGATACAAAGCACAGCATTCGGATTTTTATCATCTACGATTCCATCCCAAAGAATGTGCGGCACATTTTTTCCAAAACGTAACTTGAATTGATAAATTTGTCCGAATCGGCCTTTATGGGTTGCTTTTACTTTTTCACGCTCAAAATTATTATCACGAATCGTAATAGCTTCCGAATATGGATAATATTCTTTGTCTTTGATTGGGTTTTCAGTCGTGAAATAACTAATCACACCTACCCCCATTGATTTATTATTAATTATCTGATTATCAAATATTTCCACATGATTTGCCGCCAAAATCAATACACCTGTTCCATCTGGAACTTTGCCCACAATATTCCCTTTCGGAGCGAAATTCGGGAAATTATTATGATGGATATTATTTTTGTAAACCTTCGTATAGCCTCCTTTTTTTAGAATCAAATCGGGCAAATCGAACACCAAAATACCACCTGTGTTTTCGGTAGCTTCATTTTCATAGACTTCAGCATTGAGCGAGTTTTCGATTTCAATACCTGCCACATTATGATAAGCCCTTGATTTTCTGACAATTATATCTTTCGATTGCCCTACATAAATACCCGCATCTGATGCTCCAATGGCTTCGCAACCTTCAATCAGCACTTTTTCGCACTGTACAGGGTAAAGCCCATACGCACCGTTGGTTGCTTTTGGCTCGCCCAGCCATTCAGTTTTTACATTTCTGAATGTAATTCCAGTTACGTTCATCGTTTTCACCGCATCACCTTTTGAGTCTTGCACCGTTAAGTCCTCAATCGTTATATTTTCAGCATTTGAAACCCTGATTCCCTCCGCACCATCGGTTTGACCTTTAAACGATAAAATCGTTTTATCTTTACCCTTTCCTTTAATAATAATATTCTTTTTTCCTTCGAGCGAAAGGCTTGCCGTAAACGTGAATGAGCCTTCATCAAGCACAATAGTAGAACCGTTTTCGGCCATGATGAACTGCGTTTGTATCTTTTTCTGAATATCTTTTTGGGCAAAAATGGTCGTAGAAACCAAGATAAGCCCACAAAGTGAGAGCATTTTTTTCATACTGTTTAGAAGAGGTTGAAGGGTTTTGAATTTCAAAATAGCACTTTTTTCTTGGAATAAATAGTTGATAAATGTCAAATTTTTAATTTTTATGTTTCAGTTCTTTAGGCGAGTATTTCATCAAGAAGTACTCTCTCAGGCTTGGATTATCTCCCAAAATTACAAACTTCTGCTTTTTTTAAGTGTTTTTTATGCAAAATCCTTATATTTGTCTCTAAAATACATTGCTTTCCTACTCATAACGATGCCCGATAATAGTAACAGTTTTCGCAAAAAACAACCACCTAAAAGCCCAAACCCTCCACGAGGTTCGTCGAGTGGTAAAGGTGGTGGTAATCAGACTTCGCTCAATTTCAATGTCAGCAAAGAGAGTTATCAGCTCGCTTTGGGCATTTTCTTGCTGCTTTTTTCGTTGATTTTACTGCTCTCGTTTGTTTCGTATCTTTTTACGGGCGATGCCGACCAAGATGTGGTTCAACGCACATTCTGGACTTCAATCAAGCAGGGAGATAAAAAAGCGGCCAATCTTATTGGTCTATTGGGTGCCAAACTCTCTCACTTTTTTATCTTTGAGTGGTTTGGACTTTCGGCATTTGGTTGGATTCCTATCACTACGTGGGCAGGCTATTGGTTAGTGACCAAAAAAGATTTACTACCGTATAGTTTTAACCGCTTTACGGTTTCGAGTATTTTCTATATTATTTGGACAAGCATCTTTTTAGGCTACTTCACTACAGTTTTTGATACTTCAGGTAGCACAATCTGTGGTGGTTTGGGTTATGCAGTCAATCAGTTTTTCCAACAGGCAATGGGCTGGGGTGGCATTTTTATCATTATTTTGCTTTTAGCAGGTTGGTTGATTTTCTTTCACGGCTATACCGAAATTGATGATTGGTTTTTTGCAAAATATTTCAAACGTGCCCCTCGTGAAGATATAGCCACCGAACGCATCCGTAAAGCAGTACAAATTGAAGAGGATGAAGTTTTTGAAGAAGAAAAAGACAATTCGTTCAGACATTCACCCACACCTCCGCCGGTTGTTCAGCAAGAAGAGCCAAAAATTGACTTCTTAAAAATCAGTCGAGAAGATATTGAAGTGCCAAAACCTTTTGAAGAAAAGAACTTATCGCTCGAAATAGAAGAAAAACCGAAAAACAGCTTGCCGAATGAACCATTCAAGGGAAGCCCAACACTCATTATCGAAACAAATCAAGAAGAAGAAGATGTGTTTGGAGATGACTTGGATTCGGATGATGTGAACGAAAAAGTACTGAAAGATTTCGGACTTTTCGACCCAACACTCGATTTAGGTAATTATCAATATCCGCCAATCACGCTTTTGAGCGAATATGGCAACACTGGCACGAAAGTAACCGAAGAAGAGCTTGAAGCCAACAAAAATAATATCGTAGAAACGATGCGAAATTTTCAAATAGGAATTGCCAGCATCAAGGCTACGATTGGGCCAACCGTTACGCTCTACGAAATCGTACCCGAAGCGGGTATTCGTATCTCGAAAATCAAGAATCTCGAAGATGATATTGCCCTGAATTTGGCAGCATTAGGTATTCGTATCATTGCTCCAATGCCAGGAAAAGGCACGATTGGTATTGAAGTACCAAATAAAAACCGTGAAATGGTAACAATGAAATCGGTTATTGCGAGCGATAAATTCCAAAAATCGAACTTCGATTTGCCAATCATTCTCGGAAAAACGATTTCAAACGAAATCTTCGTAACTGATTTGGCCAAAATGCCTCACCTACTCATGGCGGGTGCGACGGGTCAAGGTAAGTCAGTGGGTTTGAATGTAATTTTAGCTTCATTGCTTTACAAAAAACACCCTGCACAAATCAAATTTGTGTTGGTTGACCCTAAGAAAGTGGAGCTTACGCTTTATAACAAAATTGAGCGACACTTCTTGGCGATGCTTCCAAATGCGGAAGAAGCTATTATTACCGATACTAAAAAGGTGGTTTATACCCTCAACTCACTTTGTATCGAGATGGATAACCGCTATAATTTACTGAAAGATGCAGGTGTGCGAAACTTGAAAGAATACAACGCTAAGTTTGTTCAACGCCGTCTAAACCCTGAAAAAGGACACCGTTATTTACCATATATAGTATTGGTAATTGACGAGTTGGCCGATTTGATGATGACCGCTGGTAAAGAGGTTGAGCAGCCAATTGCTCGTTTGGCTCAGTTGGCTCGTGCCATCGGAATTCACTTAATTGTGGCTACGCAACGCCCTTCGGTCAATGTAATTACGGGTCTAATCAAAGCCAATTTCCCAGCTCGATTATCGTTTAAAGTTACCTCAAAAATTGACTCACGTACGATTTTGGACACTGGCGGCTCTGAGCAATTGGTAGGAAACGGAGATATGTTGCTTTCGATGGGTTCGGATATGGTACGTCTGCAATGTCCGTTTGTGGATACACCCGAGGTTGAAGATATTTGCGAATTTATCGGTTCGCAGCGAGCTTACGAATCGGCTTATTTATTACCAGAATTCTACGGTGATGAAGAAGGAGAAACAGCTGAATTTGATGCTTCTGAACTCGACCCAATGTTTGATGATGCCGCTCGATTATTGGTTGCACACCAACAAGGCAGTACATCGCTTATCCAAAGAAAAATGAAATTGGGGTATAATCGTGCAGGCCGTATCATTGACCAACTCGAAGGTGCGGGTATCGTTGGACCATTTGAAGGTAGTAAAGCTCGTGAAGTTTTGGTAAAAGACATGGAACATCTGGAGGAAATTTTAAGAAAATTACGATAAAAACAACCAATTGAATTAATTTTACGTCTAAGTTATTTTAGAGGGACATAATTACTTTAATTTATTTTCCCGAAAATACGTCTAATTACTACTATTGGAAGAAAATTAACCATTTATAAAGATGAAAAAAATACTTGTTCTAACTGCGAGTTTATTGATTGTTAGTAGTTTGGTAATGGCTCAAAAAGATAAAAAAGCAACTGCTATTTTAGATGAAATGAGTAAAAAATACCAAACAATGAAATCATTTAGTGCGGCGTTTACTTACGGAGTTGAGGGAACAAATGCAAAATTGACTGAATCATACAAAGGAGATGTAACCGTAAAAGGTGCAAAATTTCGCTTAAAAATGCTCGGTCAAGAAGTTTTTACCAACGGTAAAGAACTTTACAGCTATACCAAAGAAACCAACGAATGCCAAGTTTCGGACTTTAATCCTGCCGAAATGGACGCTCTTTCGCCGACAAAAATTTATACCATTTACAAAAAAGGTTATAAATATGTTTTCTTAGAAGAAGTAAAAGAAGGTAGCCAATTATACGAGGTAATCGAGCTTTCGCCAGAAGATAAGGGAAGCAAAGTAGCCAAAGTGCAAATCAAGGTTGATAAAAAAGATAAATCAGTAAAATCTTGGAAAGTATGGGATAAAAACGGCAAACGCACAGTTTTCCGTGTGGATAAATTCATGGCAAACGCCCCTGCTGACGACAAAATCTTTACATTCGACAAAAAGAAATACCCAGGTGTAGAAGTGGTCGATTTACGATAATTTTCTACCAATCAAACGCCCTGTTTTCAGCGAAAACAGGGCGTTTTTATTTTCCAACATTTTCTAACCTTTACAAATAAACTTCAACAATTATGCTTTTATTGGCTTTCGTTTGGCTACTTTACGGGACAATTCATAGTTTCATGGCGAGTAATTTTTTTAAAAACATTGCGGTAAAAATACTGGGTAAATACTTCCGTTTCTATCGCCTCATGTATAATATTTTGGCGTTTGTGCTACTCATTCCAGTTTTTGCGGTGCAGTTTTCAACCGAAAAAGAAACTCTTTGGCAAGCGTCTCTCTATCAGTCTGTTATCGGAAAATTTATTAGCGTTTGGGGAGTTTTTCTTATCGCAACGGCTTTGCAGGGCTACAATCTCAGTGAATTTAGTGGCTTTGATTTTGGTAAAACCCAAGAAAAAAACGAGTTCAAAAACGATGGATTATTGAAATACATGCGTCACCCGATTTATTTTGGAATGTTACTCTTGGTTTGGGGAATGTTCGTTGCCGATGCCTCAACCAGAAGCTTGACGGGTGCGGTTGCCGTAACAATCTATTTGTTTATCGGTATCTATTTTGAAGAGAAAAAACTGATTGAAGTCTTTGGCGAAAAATATAAAAGGTATCAACAAGAAGTGCCAATGTTGATACCTTTTTTGAAGTTTTAGGTGTATTTGTAGATTCGTTATATACAACGGCGGTGCAATTGCTACTCAAAAAATTAAAACAGCATTTTTTAATCTCTCTTCTCAAACTGTGGAGCTATTCTATCAAATTTAAAATAATTTCCGACTACCGAAGCAGCATTTCCGAAACCGCAATCGTAGGCTTCATTCAGGTAAATGATGTTTGCTCCACCTTCAAAAAACGTTATTTTTAAAAGACATTTACCAAATTCATTATTTTCATAAATAGCTTCGTTCCTGACTAATTTCAAAAAAGTTTTTTTGATAATCGCCTGATTATAACTTGGTGGGCCTTTCACAGCCTGGATTTCCACAATAATTTTATCTTTCGCAACCTGCTGCACATACATATTTCCTGTACCACCATCTTTGCCGAAACTATACGCATACGAGCCAGTTGTTGACGTTAATTCGTTTTTTTCAATATTGCTCGAAGCCGTTTTTTTAACACTGAATTTCATTTCTTTCCCACTCGGACTTGACCACGAGCCGCTTATTTCATCACCTTTTTTTGTTCCGTAAAACATTCCTGTAATTTCAGCTTTTTCACCAAACTCATGCAATGAAAAACTTTCGTTTTCGAGTGAACCAATTACTTTTATTGGTTGCCCCACTCGCTTATATATTAATGTTCCATAAACCAAGTTAGCATCGAATGTTAAAGAAAGACTAACTGGAAACTTATTGACTAAGCCTTCGTAAGACTGTTTAGTCAGCTTTGTTTGAGCGAAGCTAAAACCTTCCACTAATAAAAAGACGACTAATACAAAGATTTTCTTCATGCTATTTCTTATAAATTTGGGTAAAGTTTTTCTTGAATATCGCATCTATTTGTTTGATAAATTGAGTAAACGACAATATTCGGTTAAATCATATCCAAAGATAAAGATTTTCGCTTTTCTTTGTAGAAAAATATTCTTCCATAACCAAACTATCAAAACTAACAAGACATGAAACTTAAATTAAGTTTATCGCTATTTATTTTATTAGTGCTTTCAGTAGCAACCTTCGCTCAGAAAAAACAAACACTCTTTAATGGCAAAGACCTAACAGGTTGGAAAATTTACGGCACCGAAAAATGGTACGTAGAAAACGGCCTTTTGGTTTGCGAAAGCGGCCCCGACAAAGAATATGGCTACTTAGGTACAGAACAAAAATTTAAAGATTTTGAACTTACACTTGAGTTTAAGCAAGAAGCTAACGGCAATAGTGGTGTATTTTTTCATTCATCAATCGAAGGTACAAAAATAGCTGGCTGGCAAGCCGAAGTAGCCCCTCCAGGAAGTTCGACAGGCGGAATTTATGAATCGTACGGACGTGGTTGGTTGATTAAACCCGCACCCGAAAAAGATAAAGCCTTGAAAATGGGCGAATGGAATAAGATGACTGTAAAAGTTGTAGGAAATGTTGTAACTACTTACTTAAATGGCACTGAAATGATAACACTTAACGACGAAAAAATCGGTGGAAAAGATGGCTGTATTGCCTTGCAAATTCATAGCGGCGGCGGAATCAAAGTAAAATGGCGTAAAATCAAAATTAAGCAATTATAATTATCAAAGTCCACGGTCGATGTAGCGGACGTCATCCCTTTCCATAGAAATTTTGTAGTAATAGCTATTGACTACTGACAATGGCCTAATAAAAACCTAAACCTTATGAATCAAGAAAAAACTACCTTTCAGCATCTTTTTAGCTTGCCCGTAATTGTGGCGGCATTGGGCTATTTTGTTGATATTTATGACCTTCAACTCTTCGGAATTGTGCGAGTTCAGAGTCTTGAAAGTCTCGGACTTTCGACCAAAGAAGAAATTTCATCAATCGGCACAACTATCATTAATTTTCAGATGATTGGCTTACTTATTGGCGGAATTTTTTGGGGAGTTTTAGGCGATAAAAAAGGCCGTCTTTCTGTACTTTTTGGGTCGATTATTACGTATTCATTAGCAAATATTTGCTGTGGTATGATTCCGCACATCGAATTTATAGATAAAATAGAAGCCTACAAATGGTTGCGTTTTATTGCAGGAATAGGTCTGGCTGGTGAACTCGGTGCAGGAATCACGCTCGTTTCGGAGGTACTTCCCAAGCAACTTCGAGCTATTGGCACATCTTTGGTAGCAGGAATCGGGCTATTAGGTGCAGTAGTTGCCACTTTCACGGTAAAACTCTCAGGCGATTGGACCATTGCGTATTTCATAGGCGGAGGCTTAGGTATAGCCTTATTATTGCTCCGAGTTGGCGTAATTGAGTCAGGTATTTTTAAAGATGTAGTTGGCAAAAAACATGTTGAAAGAGGTAATTTCTTTGCATTCTTTACCAATTGGGAGCGTTTTTCGACGTACATGAAGTGTATCGGAATCGGAATTCCGCTTTGGTTTTGTATCGGAATTTTGGTTTATCTAAGCAATGAATTTGGCGAGGCACTCGGAATCACTGAAAAAATTGACCCAGGTTTATCCATTATGTGGGCTTATGTTGGTATTTCAGTAGGCGATTTTCTAAGTGGTTTTTTTAGTCATGCTCTGCATTCTCGTAGAAAAGCCATTGGCTTTATGATGTCATTTGCGTTGATATGTATGTTTATTCTTTTGTTTTCGGGTATCATTAAAAGTGCGTTTTTGTTTTATGCGTTGTGTTGTTTCTTAGGTTTTGGCAACGGTTTTTGGGCCATGTTTGTAACGGTTGCAGCCGAGCAATTTGGTACAAATTTACGAGCAACAGCCGCCACTACCATTCCAAATATGGTTCGAGGTTCGGTGGTTTTAATGACCATCTCCTACAAATTTTTAAAGCCTACTCAGGGTATAATTATGGCAGGAGCAATTGTTGGTTTTATTTGTTTTGCCATCGGGTTTTATTCTGTACTCAATATTTCTGAAACGCACGGCAAAGATTTAGATTTCTTAGAGGAGTAAGTCTTTTGATAATATTTACAAAACAAAAGAGCGATGAATGTTCATCGCTCTTTTGTTTCTTACAAATCTTCAAACCGCTCCAGCATCAAAATAGCCGCTTGGGGAAGAATCACATATTTTTCGCCTTCATATTGCACCTCAATGGCGTGCCGTTGGAGATAAATTGCCAAATCGCCTTCTTGGGCTTGTAGAGGCATATATTTTACTTTTTCTTCGGTTTCTTTCCACGGCTCATCTTCAGTTTGAGTTGGCAACGGATACCCAGGCCCCACTTTAATTACGTATCCACTCTGAATTTCTTCTTTTTCTGTAACAGTTGGGGGTAAATACAGCCCCGAATTTGTTTTGTCTGATGGATTTTTAGGCTTCACCAAAATCTTATCGCCTACTACAATTAATCTTTTCAATTTGTTATCTGATGTTACGCCGAGCATAATCTAATGAGCGAATTAATGAATGTTGAATAAATAAACTCTATACAAATACTTTATAAATAGAGAAGGCCACATGAGTGTAACTCAAAGTCTTTTGTCTCGTATCTCTTGTCTAAAATCTAACTCAACTCAAAAACTGATACACTGCAAATGCTGATAAATAGGCCAAAACCGACATATAAATCAACTGAATGATTGGCCATTTCCAACCTTTAGTTTCTCGATAAACTACCGCCAAGGTACTCATGCACATCATGGCAAAAACGTAGAATATCAATAGTGAAAACGAGGTTGCCACTGAAAATGTTGGCTGCCCAGTTTCGGCATTTACTTCATTTCTAAGGCGTTCTTTAATAGTTGTTTCGTTTTCGGCATCAGCTCCGATGCTATAAATTGTTGAAACTGTTCCAACAAACACCTCTCGTGCCGCAAACGATGTGATGAGTGCAATACCGATTTTCCAGTCATAACCCAGTGGCTTGATAGCTGGTTCGATAAATTTCCCGAAATGACCCGCATACGAATTTTCAAGTCGCACCGAAGCTATTTTTGAGTCAAGTTGTGCCTGTTCGAGCGTTGGATTTTGGTCAATTACTGCCTTCTCTGCCTTTTCAATTTTATCACCTGGCCCATACGAAGCCAATACCCACAAAATTATCGAAATGGCCACAATTACTTTTCCTGCTTCAAAAACAAAGGTTTTTACTTTCTCCAGAATCGTAAAACCTACTTGCTTCCAACGTGGTTTTTTGTAGGTTGGAAGCTCCATGATAAAATAGCTTCTTTCGCTCGACTTGAGCATAAATTTCATCAGCCAACCTGCCAACAATGCCGAGAAAAAACCCAGTAAATAAAGCCCCATCAAGGCCACACCTTGCATATTGAAAAAACCCAAAGCTTTTGTATGTGGCACAACGAGAGCAATCAGAATCGTGTAAATGGGTAAACGTGCCGAGCAGCTCATCAAAGGCGTAACCATAATTGTAATCAGACGGTCTTTCCATGAGCCAATCGTGCGAGCCGACATAATGGCTGGCACCGCACAGGCCATACTCGAAATAAGCGGTACGACCGATTTTCCACTCATACCAAATCTACGAATGAGTTTGTCCATCAAAACTACCACACGAGCCATATAGCCCGATTCTTCGAGAATAGAAATGAAAGCAAACAAAAATGCAATCTGTGGAATAAAAATCAACACCCCACCAATACCCGCAATTAAACCATCGGTTAGTAAGCTAACAATTTGATTATCAGGTAGATTTGACTTTAAAAAATCGTTTATCATCGCTACGCCTTGGTCAATCAAGTCCATTGGAACTTCAGCAATTGTGAAAACTGACTGAAAAATCAGAAATAAAATACCCAAGAAAATCACGTATCCCCAGATTTTATGGAGCAAGATATGGTCGATTTTTTCAGTAATTGTTTCTTTTTTAACACCCTCCTCAATGATTACTTCCGAAAGCGTACCACCAATATCTCGGTAACGCTCAATGGTTTCGTTCGACTGAAATTTATCAGCATTGAAATTGTGTTTTTTTACAATTTCCTCTAACTCTTTTTGTTGATTTTCGCCCAAAAACATCAGCTTTTGAGCCTGTGCAGCGTATTGAAGTGCTAAATATTTGTTTTCAATTCCAAATTTCGATTTGACTTCTTCAAAAACTGTTTCTGTTTTTTTATCGAAACTTGGTGGATTAATGTGCGTTTTTTTGTGTTGAAGCTGATTGAAAATTGTGTGCTTCAAACCCTCAATTCCGATGCCTTCACGAGCATTAAGTTCGACCACTGGAATGCCCAAAATCTTTGAAAGTTTGCCAGAATTGATAGAAATACCCGACTCTTCGGCCACATCAAGCATATTGAGTGCTAAAATTGCAGGCACGCCCAAATCGCTGATTTGCTCAAAAAGCAGCATATTTCGCTTCAAATTTGAAGCATCGGCCACTACTACGGCTAAATCAGGGTAATCGGGGTTTTGTGGGTTAGCCAGCACTTCAAGCACGACTTGCTCATCGAGCGAGTTGGGGTAAATACTATATGTGCCTGGGAGGTCAAGAATTTCAACGTCCATGCTTCCACTCAAACGACAAAATCCTACTTTTTTATCTACCGTTACCCCTGGGAAATTTCCAATTTTTTGACGCAACCCAGTAAGCTGATTAAAGAGCGATGATTTTCCAGAATTCGGATTGCCAAGAAGTGCTACAACTTGTTTATTTTTCACAAATTTATCTTTTCAAAATTAAATAGTCGAATGATAACGAACTACTGCTCTTCTCAACTATTTCAAAATCAAGTTTATCAGTCTAATTTTTTACTTACTTCAATACAATCGTTGCTGCTTCTCTTTTACGCAGCGAAAGATGATAGCCCGCAACTGTAATTCCCACAGGACAACCCAAAGGGGCAATAAAGTCGAGACTCACTTCGGTATCGGGTAAACAACCCATTTCGAGCAGTTTTAATGACATAGCGTCGTCTTTGAAATTATGAATAATTCCCTTCTCCCCTACTTTTAAATCGGCAACAGTTTTTTCGGTTTGCACTATACTTAATATTTTATTTAGACTGATTTCAAATAAACGTAAAATTACCTTTTTTGGTTCTAAAATAAAAATGATTTTCGTCAGTTGGTATATCAATGCTAAAACATAAAAAATATAGAAAAAGAATAAAAATCATAAAAAAGCTAATTGTTTGAGTAGTATCTTTGCACACACCAAATAATTTCGGAAATCGGACCGCCGAAGCGGTTGTTTTACAAAACTATGCAAGAACTCAAAGCACTTATCGAAAAAGAAATCAGACTGGAATGGCGACAACGCTACGCCCTTAACGGCATGATTCTTTATATCGTAAGTACCATTTTTGTCTGTTATATTAGTTTTGCTCTGAAAATTAAGGGGATGGAACCCATCATTTGGAACACCCTACTTTGGATAATTTTGCTTTTTACGGCCGTTAATTCAATCACGAAGAGTTTTACACAAGAGCGAGCAGGTCGACAACTTTATTATTATACGCTGGCAAGTCCACAAGGCATTATCCTCTCAAAAATCATTTATAATATAGTTTTGCTATTGACTCTTTCGCTAATTGGCGTGTTTATTTATAGTATTTTTTTGGGAAACCCCGTACAAAATTTAATGATGTACCTAACGGCCGTCATACTTGGAGCAATCGGTTTTTCTTCGACCCTAACAATGGTAGCAGGAATTGCCTCAAAAGCCGAAAACACTTCTACTTTGATGGCAGTTTTAAGTTTTCCAGTCATTTTACCGATGCTTTCGATGCTCATTAGGCTCTCGAAAAATGCCATGGATGGCTTAGAATGGAACACCAGTTACGACGAAATTTTGATTTTATTGGCAATTGACGCCATTGTAATAACAATTAGTTATTTACTCTTTCCATTTTTGTGGAGGAGTTAAGAATAATGAGAGAATGATTGAATTAGAGAATGTTTGAATATTCCTAACTTAAAAAAACTCCCATTGGGGAGCAGTAGTTTATATGAAAAAAACTTGGTGGAAAATTTTGTGTGTAGTCATACTTCTCTACACAATTATTCAAGGGCTTGGTGGAATTGTTCCACGTCAACCGATATTAAATGAAACCATTCGTAATGTGTATTTTCATGTGCCGTTGTGGTTCGGAATGATGACATTAATGACTGCTTCGATGTGGTTTGCGATTAAATATTTACGTAATGGAAATATCCAAGACGACGAATATTCAGTCGAATTTGCCAATGTGGCTATCTTTTTTGGCATTTTAGGCTTTCTAACTGGCTCACTTTGGGGGCAATATACGTGGGGAGATTGGCTTCCGAAAGACCCAAAAATCATTGCCGTTGAGGTTGGACTTTTGGTTTATGCGGCCTATTTTATTCTGAGAAGCTCGTTTGAAGATGAGCAACGAAAAGCCAGATTATCAGCTATTTATAATATTTTTGCATTCGCTACATTCATTCCATTAGTTTGGATTTTACCAAGACTCACCGATTCACTTCACCCAGGAAACGGCGGAAATCCAGCCTTTGGTAAATATGACATGGACAATGCCATGCGAATGGTATTCTACCCTGCCATTATTGGCTGGACACTCTTAGGTGTTTGGATTACGAGTTTACGCATACGCCTGCGTGCTATCGAACGATTGAGTTCGAACTAATTCTTTGTTTTACTGTTAAATTTCAACAATAATGAAAAAAATCATATCGTTTTTAGTAGTACTTCTTACTTCGTTCAATTTGTTTGCTCAAGAAGAGGTACAAATGGCCGACCAAATGCGTGCCGATGGCAAAATTTGGGTAGTTGTGGGCGTAATTGCCATCGTATTTGTCGGAATTATTGCTTACTTAGTTTTGTTAGATAGAAAGATAAGTAAGATTGAGAAAGGTCTATAGTCGGTAGTCAACGGTCGATAGATAAGACAAAATTTGCAACATTATTTTCAACAAAAACTTTTGTCTATGGTCGGTTGACCATGGACTTTCAATAATATGAAAAAATCACATATCATAGCACTCGGAATCATTGCGGTGGCAATCGCAATCATTATCTCGACAGTGGGCGATGCCAGTACTTACGTAGGTTTCAGCGAAGCCGAACAAGTGGCTAAAGAAGGTAGTACCAAATCAATGCACGTGGTTGGTTCTTTGAAAAAAGATGCTTCGGGAAATTTTGCGGGAATGGTTTACGAACCCTCAGTTGACCCCAATCATTTTGAGTTTATTATGATTGATTCATTAAATTATGAGTCGAAAGTGGTGTATAATCAACCCAAACCAACCGATTTAGATAAATCAGAGAAATTGGTAGTTGTTGGTAAAATGGACTTAGCGAATAAATGCTTCAAGGCTGACCAAATTTTATTGAAATGCCCATCGAAATACAATAACCAAAAAGGTTTGGAAGCAGAAGAACCAGCAAAAGCGGTTTCGATGAAATAATATTTAAGGAAGACTTCGCTTTGAGGGGGACGCCCAGTCCGAAGCCTTCCTTCTTCCATGAAACATTATGACTATTCTATTCGATGGTGTTTGTAATTTTTGTAATGCTTCTATCAATTTCATTATTGATAGAGATAGCAAATGCATATTCAAATTTGCGGCCTTACAATCGGAAATTGGTCAAGAATTACTCAGGAAAAATGGTCTAAAAACCAGCGATTTTGATAGTATTGTGGCCATTGAAGGCGATAAAGTTTATCAGAAATCAGATGCCGCTCTCGAAATAGCTCGTAGAATGGATGGAATTTGGAAGATTTTTTATGTTTTCAAAATCATTCCAGCTTTTCTCCGAAATCCTATTTATGATTTAGTAGCTCACAATCGTTATCGAATTTTTGGTAGAACTGATGCCTGCCGCATTCCGACACCTGAATTGAAAGCAAGATTTTTATAAGATATTCCAACAAAAAATCCAGCGAGGTTCGCTGGATTTTTTGTTATCTACTAATCAAAATGTTCAAATCTTTCATACATTTACTTGAAACTTATCTTTGAAGATATTTTATTTTTCACCAGCACTATGTCTTTCATTCAAATAAAAGATTCGACCATTGATATTACGCCTCTTTCTGCCGAAACAGCATTGAAATTACCCTTTGTTGATATTGGAATTAGTGCGGGGTTTCCTTCGCCTGCCCTTGATTTTACGGAATTATCTATCGACCTCAACAAATACCTTATCAAAAACAAACCTTCCACTTTTTGTGGATTTGTGAAAGGTCATTCGATGAAAAACGTTGGAATTTTCGATGGCGATATTCTGATAATTGATAAAAGTTTAGAACCCATCAATAATAAAATTGCCGTCTGTTTTATTGATGGAGAATTTACGCTCAAAAGAATCAGAATCGAAAAAAAACAATGCTGGCTACTTGCCGAAAACGAAGATTATAAACCTATAAAAGTTACCGAAGAAAACGATTTTATTATCTGGGGAATCATTACTTTTTCTATCAAATCTTTCTGATGTTTGCCTTAGTCGATTGCAATAATTTTTACGCATCATGTCAACGAGTCTTTCAGCCAAACCTCGTCGGCAAGCCTATTGTTGTGTATTCCAACAACGATGGCTGCGTGATTTCTCGAAGCAATGAGGCAAAAGCATTGGGTGTTCCGATGGGAGCAGCGGCCTATCAGTGGGAAAAGTTTTTCGAGCAAAATGGCATTGTGGTTTTCTCGGCAAATTTTACTCTTTATGGCGATATGAGCCAACGAGTAATGACCATTTTGAATGATTTCAGCCCCGAAATGGAAGTTTACAGCATCGACGAAGCTTTTATTAAATTTGAGGGCTTTGAACGATTCAATCTTCAACACACAGGTGAATCCATGCACCGCCGAGTGACTAAAGGCACAGGCATACCGATAAGTGTGGGCATTGCTCCAACGAAATCATTGGCAAAAGTAGCCAACCGAATTGCAAAAAAATTTCCGCAACACACCAATAATGTTTATCTGATTGATGACGAAGAAAAACGGATAAAAGCCCTAAGATGGCTAAAAATAGAAGATGTGTGGGGAATTGGCCGCAAACACGCCAAGCGTTTACAGGCCATTGGCGTAAAAACAGCACTCGATTTTACAATGCTTGACGATAGATGGGTGCAGGAAAACATGGCGATTGTGGGCCTACGCCTAAAATGTGATTTAGAAGGAAAACCTACACTCGATTTGGAAGAAGCTCAACAAAAAAAGAATATTGCCATTACTCGTTCTTTTGAGGGGAATCATGCTGAACGAGATTTTTTGGAAGAACGTATCTCAACTTTTGCAGTTACTTGTGCAGAAAAGCTACGTTTGCAGAAATCTTGCTGCAATTCAGTCATGGTTTTTATTCAAACCAATCGCCATCGGCTTGATTTACCGCAATACAACCGAAATATTGTGCTGAATTTACCATTTCCGACCAATTCGAGCATCGAAATCTCAAATTTTGCTTTGCAGGCTCTGTCAATTATTTTTCGGGAAGGTTATGAATACAAAAGAGCGGGCGTAATTGTGCAAGACTTCACGGATGAAGAAACAACGCAAATAAATCTCTTTGAAAACAGCGATGAACGCCACAAAAAATTGATGCAATCTATTGATAAAGTCAATGCAATGTTTGGCCAGCAAAAAATAAGACTCGGTTCGCAAGACCCTAAAAAGACTTGGAAAATGAAGCAAGAAAAGCTTTCGCCAAACTATACTACGAAGCTATCTGATATTATTATAATTCGAGTATAATGGCTTTAATCATGTCACGCTATACGTGGCACGATTAAAGAAATATTATTCCACAATTCTCAACTTTGCGAAACTTAACAGAAGCGTTTTTTCACCTTGTCCTTGAGCATCAAATTTGATAGTTGCTTTGCGGTCATTGCCATTAATATCCATTTTAGTGACAGTCCCGTAGCCAAATTTCGGATGCTCAACTTTATCTCCTGCTTTCAAGTTTGAAGTATCACTCGCCACAAAATCACCCGTTGGTGTATGGGTCACTGGAGCAGGTTTCTGTACAGGTCTAAGATTGGCTATCAAACTTTCTTTTTTCGTAAATCCTGACGGAACTGGCGAACTTGTAGCTGGTCGGTCGTTTCTCGCATCGCTATTGCCGTAAGAAATCACTCTATTTCTTGAAATTTGCAAGTATTTTGGGTCGATTTCTTCCAAAAAACGACTTGGCTCGCAGTAATTCAGACGACCATAATTATAACGGCTTTCGGCATAACTCAACGTCAGTTTCTTTTCGGCACGAGTGATGGCCACGTAGAACAAACGACGTTCTTCTTCCAAATCGCTGCGTTTCGAGAGCATCATTTGCGATGGGAAAAGGTTTTCTTCCAAACCAACGATATAAACATACTTAAACTCCAAACCTTTTGCTCCGTGAATCGTCATGAGCGTCACACGGTCGTGGTCGCCATCTTCGTCTTCTTGGTCGGCGGTGGTCATTAAAGTAACCGTCTGCAAAAACGCACTCAAGGTTACTTCCTCATTTTCTGGGTTATCAACAAATTGCTTGATTGAGTTGAGTAATTCTTGAATATTTTCGTAACGAGCCAAACCTTCAACGGTTTTATCATCGTACAATTCCTTCAAAAGCCCCGAAGTTTTGGCAATGTATGAAGCCACCGTGTGGGCATCTTTGCCTTCTTCAATCATCAAACCGTAGCTTTTGATGAGCGTCGCAAAATCATCAATCGTCTGAGCGGCACGCCCAGCAATATATTGGTTGATGTTGCTCACCACTTCCCAAACCGACTTGCCATTTTCGGCTGCCGTAACCACAATTTTGGCAACTGTCGTATCGCCAATGCCTCGTTTGGGTAAATTAATGATGCGTTTGAAAGCTTCTTCGTCGTTCTGATTTATTGTGAATCGAAGGTAAGCCAACAAATCTTTGATTTCTTTTCGTTGATAAAAAGATAATCCGCCAATAATTCGGTATTTGATGTTGAGTTTTCTTAATGCCTCTTCAAAAGCTCTCGACTGAGCATTTGTGCGGTAAAGAATCGCAAAATCGGTATTTTTTAAGCTATGGTTATTCTTTTCTTCAAAAATATTAGTAGCAATCAAACGCCCTTCTTCGTTATCGGAAGCCGCCTTTATGACATCAATTTTGCTTCCTTCTTCGTTTTCTGAGAAAACTTTTTTCTCCAGTTGTTCTTTATTTCGAGCAATGACCGAATTGGCCGCATTGACAATCGTTTGGGTCGAACGATAGTTTTGTTCGAGTTTTACGACTTTCAAATCGGGGTAATCGGCCTTGAAATTCAAGATATTTTGAATATTTGCCCCACGGAAGGCATAAATACTTTGGGCATCATCGCCCACGATACAGATATTCTGATGCACCGACGAAAGTTTACGAGTAATCAGATACTGCGAAACGTTGGTATCTTGAAACTCATCGACCATTACGTGCTTAAACTTGTGCTGGTATTTGTTTAGAACATCGAGGTGGTCACGGAAAAGTACGTTGGTATTGTAGAGCAAATCGTCAAAATCCATGGCGTTTGCTTGGAAACAACGCAGCACGTACATCTTATAAAGTCGGCCGATTTCGGGCATTCGGGCGGCTTTATCATCTTCCATATACACAGGGTTATTGGCGTAAGCCTCCCATGAAACTAAGGCATTTTTTGCACTCGAAATCCGATTGAGTACGTAGTTTGGCTTGTACGTTTTATCGTCCAGACCCAATTCTTTAATAATTGTTCGCATCAAAGATTTTGAGTCGTCGGTATCATAAATCGTAAAATCAGAGGTATAACCGAGGCTTTTTCCTTCAAAACGCAAGATTTTGGCAAAAACTGAGTGAAAAGTTCCCATCCAAAGATTTTTGGCATCGTTTCCGATAACAGCCTCGATACGCTGACGCATTTCGCCCGCTGCTTTGTTTGTAAACGTCAACGATAAAATATTGAAAGGGTCAACGCCTTGCTCAATCAACCACGCAATGCGATAGGTGAGCACACGGGTTTTGCCCGAGCCTGCACCCGCAATAATCATCAATGGGCCTTCGGGATGTGTTACTGCTTCTCTTTGTGGTGGGTTGAGTTTCTCTAAATAATTATCCTTTGCCATTCGTTTCTCTTTTTGGACTGCAAAGATAATTAAAAAACCTGTAAGGTCTGTATATACGAAAGAAAGGACTTTAAGAATGGGAACTTATTGAATTGCTTCAATTTTATCTTTAAAAACAGTCACTAATTTATTTTCATTACTCAGACTCAAAACATCTTCCCAAATCTCATTAATGAAAACATGAAAGTCACGCATACTCATGTTCCCTGTTCGGATGTGAATTATTTTTGGTGGTGGTAGAGCAAGAAGTATTCGGTCAGAAAAATCGGCATCTTTTGTAATAATGGTCAGATTATTGGTCTTTCCGTATTCCCAAATACTTTCATCGGGAGCATCAAACTGAATATCGAATTGGTGGATATATTCATCGCTTTTCCAGACCGAAAAACGATAAGGCAGATTGGCATCAACTAAATACTTTAAGTTCATCATGCAACAGCTCTGATTTCTTTAATGAAGTATTTGTTTTCCATCAACTTTATGGCAAATTGCATACAAGCATCAATATCAGCCTCTTCAAGCATTGGATACTGCTCCAAAATCTCTTCTTTGGTTGTGCCTGCATACAAAAACTCTAATATTGTTTGTACAGTTACCCGCATACCTCTGATAATGGGTTTTCCACCACATATTTCTGGGTTTATAGAAATTCTTTCTGCAATATATGTTGTCATATTTATATTGTTTTAAACAAATATACAATGATTTTCTTCGTTGACAAATAGCTTTCTTATGTTAAAAGTGTGGCACACCTCATCATGAGTGATAAAGAGGTGTACCACACTTTTTTATTTATTAAAATAATTTATTATTAACTCAAAAATAAAAAAATAAATTTTTGTTTGCAATTATACCACGAAAAGCCGAATTTCGTTTTCCTAAAAATTCAGAAACCCTCCAATTCATCATGAAGAAAGTTTTCAGCGTGCTATGCCTCATGGTTTTAGCGGTTTATAGTTTTGCACAAAACGAATATGCTATTATCCCAAAACCTACACAACTCGTTCAAACGGCTGGCTCATTTGTGGTCAATGCCCAAACCAAGATTTTGATTCCGAGAAATAACCCAGATTTACGTCCGTTGGCCGAAATGCTCGCCGAGCGTTTTCTGATTACATCGGGCATGACACTCAACATCGAAGAATTTGACCTCACGGGCTTTGCTCCTGCCACAACCAAAGCCATTATTTTTATGCCACTCAGCCCAAAATCGGGCGATAAAACGTTGGGCGAAGAAGATTATACCCTAAAAGTAGAAGCAAATAGTGTGGCAATTTCAGCCTCAACGGCAAAAGGCGAATTTTATGCTTTACAAAGTCTTTTGCAATTGCTTCCTACTGAAATTTATAGCAGTTCGGCGGCTAATGGTGTAAAATGGAGCATTCCGAATTGCTCGATTTATGACCGTCCACAGTTTGGGTATCGTGGTTTGATGCTCGATGTGAGTCGTCATTTTTTCCCAGTTTCGTTTATCAAAAAATACATTGATTTGTTGGCTTTGCACAAAATGAATACGTTTCATTGGCACTTAACCGACGACCAAGGCTGGAGAATTGAAATAAAAAAATACCCAAAATTGACCGAAATTGGCTCAAAACGCAAAGAATCAATGGAAGGGCATTATACCGACCAACGTTTTGATGGCAAACCTTACGGTGGATTTTATACCCAAGAACAAATCTCGGAAGTAGTTAAATACGCCCAAAAGAAATTCGTAAACGTGATTCCCGAAATCGAAATGCCTGGTCATGCCATGGCAGCTTTGGCAGCTTATCCAGAATTGGGGTGCTCAAAAGGTCCTTATGAAGTGGGTGTAAACTGGGGCGTTTATGATGACGTTTTTTGTCCGACGGAACAAACTTTTTCTTTCTTAGAAGATGTACTGACTGAAGTAATTGCTTTATTTCCAAGTAATTATGTACATATCGGTGGTGATGAATGTCCAAAAGTTTCGTGGAAAAACAGTCCATTTTGTCAGGAATTAATGAAAAAAGAAGGCTTGAAAGACGAACACGAATTGCAGAGTTATTTTATCAAAAGAATAGATAAATTCTTGACCTCGAAAGGTAAAAAGATGATTGGTTGGGACGAAATTTTAGAAGGGGGAATTTCGCCAAACGCCACAATTATGTCGTGGAGAGGAATTGAGGGCGGAATCGAAGCCGTGAAACAAAACCACGATGCCATTATGACTCCTGGAAGCCACTGTTATTTAGATGCATATCAGTCAGACCCCTCGTCAGAGCCAGTGGCAATTGGCGGTTTTTTGCCACTCGAAAAAGTGTATTCGTACAACCCAATTCCTGCGGGAATTACGGCCGAGCAAGCCAAACATATTTTGGGCGTACAAGGAAACGTCTGGACTGAATACATTGCCACGCCAAGCCATGCCGAATATATGGTGTTTCCGAGAGCATCGGCTTTGGCCGAAGTGGGTTGGACAGCCAATACTGCCAAAGACTACAAAGATTTTACGACTCGCCTAAAAACACACTTTGAGCGTCTAAGATTTTTGGCCGTCAACTACTCAAATGCGTATTATGATGTTTCGGCGAGTTCGTCGGTAAATGCCAAAAGTCAAGTAGCGGTGCAACTTAAAACTGCTGATAATGGGGCAGTTATCAGATATACAATTGATGGCACAGCACCAACGGCAAGTTCGTTGGTTTATCAGCCAACGGGTGTAATCGTGACTAAAGATGCTACCGTCAGAGCAACCGCATTTACAGCTAACGGACAGAAATTGGGTAAGGATATGAGCAAATATTATTACATCAATAAATCAACTGGACGAAAATATACGTTGGCGAGTCAACCAACCAAATATCTTGGTGGCGAAACTTACGGTCTAACGAATGGCGTAAAAGGCGAAGTAGGAAACTTGGACACTTGGGTAGGGTTTGAGGGTAAAAACCTTGATGTAACGATTGATTTAGGACAAGTAATGAACCTACAAAAGATTTCGTTTGCATTCTTACGTTCGAGAGGTTCGTGGATAATGCTCCCTCGTGAAGTGGAAGTTTTTGTTTCGGAAGATGGTAAGAAATTTACGAGTGCCAAGAAAATGCCATTAGGAAATTTAGAAGGTGAAGAAAAAGTAGTGCAACAATTAAGCATAGGAATTGACGGCAAAAAAGGGCGTTATGTAAAAGTTGTAGCTCAAAATTACGGCAAACTTCCCGATAATCACCCTGGCAAAGGTAACCCTGCTTGGTTATTTGTTGATGAAATTGGGATTGATTGATGCAATAGAAACAAATTCTTTTTATTTTTGTTGAAATATTAAAGGAGTGAATCCGATTTCACTCTTTTAATATAAATGGCTCTGTAGTTCAACGGATAGAATAGAAGTTTCCTAAACTTTAGATAGGGGTTCGATTCCCCTCGGAGCTACTAACGGACATAATTACTTGTATTTCAAGCAATTATGTCCGTTTTTATTTAAAATTACATCACCATCCTCTTCAATCAAAATGTCTTATTGCACAGCTATCAAATCAATGTCAGGAGAAAGAAAAGCCCTGCACAAAGCCTACCACGACCACCAATACGGCTTCCCGATTCACGATGACAACGAGCTTTTCTGCCGACTCATCTTTGAAATCAATCAAGCTGGTCTTAGTTGGGAAACTATTCTTAGAAAAGAAGCCTCTTTCAGAGCAGCCTACGATAATTTTGATATTCAGAAAGTAGCCGCCTACACCGAGGCTGACCGTGAACGACTTTTGGCCGATGCGGGAATCATACGAAATAAACTTAAAGTCAATGCCGCCATCGAAAATGCTAAGACTATCCTGAATCTACAAAAAGAACATGGTTCGTTTGGAAATTGGCTGGCTTCGGAGCATCCAAAAACAAAAACTGAATGGATAAAGATTTTCAAGAAAACATTCAAATTTACGGGTGGAGAAATTGTGAATGAATTTTTGATGAGTATCGGCTATTTACCTCATGCACATGATGAAAGTTGTGAAGTTTACGCTGAAGTTTTGAAGAGTAAACCGATGTGGCTGAATACGCAGTAATTTAATGTTTTATTCCCGCAGAAATAATACATTCTTTTCTGCGAATATCAGCGATTTTTATAGGAAATCAAATTGTCTTTTCATCTTTATAAGTATCTTCGCATCTAAATAACTAAGCTAATGACTTCACTGCTCTTAGAAGACGACCCTGATTTATCGAGAGAAATACAACGTTTTTTATTATCAAAAAAAATCGAATGTGATACGGTTTTTGATGGCGAATTATTCTTTCGTCAAATCAAAAAAAACGACTACGATATTTTTTTGTTAGATATTAACGTGCCAAGAATCAATGGTTTAGATGTATGTCGGCAAGTACGGGAGTCGAATAAGCTTACGCCCATTATTATGCTGACGGCTTATGGTGATATTCAAGACAAATCCGATGCTTTCGGATTCGGAGCGGATGATTATCTGGTAAAGCCTTTTCATTTTGAGGAGCTTTTTTTACGTATTACCTCACTCCTACGCCGCAGCAGCACACCACAAGATGCCGACAACTTGATAGTCATTGATGACCTCGAAATCAATACTACCGAAATGAAAGTGTATCGAAAAAGCGAACTTATTGACCTAACTCCCAAGGAATATCTACTACTTTTAACCTTAGCAAAGGCAAAAGGACGTGTGTTATCAAAACAAAGTATTGCAGAGCAGATTTGGAACATTCACTTTGACTCAAATATGAATACAATTGAGGTTTATATCAATTTTTTACGAAAAAAAATCGACCGAAATCATCCCACAAAACTTATTCATACTCGCCCTGGATTTGGTTATTATCTTAAAATCGAAGACTAATGACCCTCAAACGACGTATCGCTATCAACATCGCAGTAGCTTTTTCGATTTTGTTTGGTTTAGCTGCTTTTATCATTTATTATTCATTTTCGTCGTTTCGTATAGAAGAGTTTCGCCAGCGTCTCGAAGAGAAAGCCCTCACAACTGCCAAGCTACTTGTAGAGGTAAAGGAAATTGATAATCAGATACTTAAACTCATCGACCGAAATACAATCAACAAATTGTATAATGAAAAAACTTTGGTTTTTGACCAAAATTACAAACTACTGTATAGCAGCATCGACGATGCAACTATCAGTTGGGATGTAGAGGATTTACAAGAATTGAAGCGGGCAAAAACCTTTTTCAGAACCGAAAGTGAAAAAGACGTGCTGGGAATTTACTATGATTTTGAAAAAACCGATTACTATATTTTGGTTTCGGCCGAAGATAAATATGGTAATAATAAACTTGAATTCTTACTTTTTACACTCGCCGCTACATTTCTGGCAGGCACAATGCTGGTTTGGTTTTCGACCTATTTTTTTATCGAACGGTTACTCAAGCCACTCGATACCTTCCAAAAGCAAATCACTAATATTTCGGCCAATAAACTGGATATTCAACTCGAAGAAGGCAAACATAACGACGAAATTAACCTGCTTACCAGAGCCTTCAATATCATGCTGGCACGTATCGAAAGTGCATTTCAGAGTCAGCGAGAGTTTACATCAAATGCCTCGCATGAGATTCGCACGCCTTTGGCTCGAATGACCTTTAAGATTCAGAATTTACTGCAAAATCCTGACCATTCGCCCGAAACCGTTGCTTCCTTAAAAAGCATCAATGATTACGTACATCAACTTTCTGACTTAGTCAATTCACTACTTTTACTCTCAAAAATCAATAAAGAAGATGCCCAAAAACGCTTTGAAAAAGTAAGAATCGACGAAGTCATATTTTCTGCCAACGAAAAAGCTAAGAAATTTAACCCTCAATTTAACCTTAGTTTTGAAATCATTGATAACCCCGAAATTGAGCTTTCGGTAGAAGTATTGGGCGTTAAATCATTACTCGAAATTGTTTTTAACAACCTCTTTAAAAATGCCTGTTTGTATTCGTTTCAACCAGCGGCTCGTGTAATTATCGAACAAAATGCCTCACATCAACTGACAATCATCGTCAGTAACGAAGGTGAAATTTTGAGTAAAACTGACCAAGAAAAGCTGTTTCAACCTTTCATGCGTGGACAAAACTCCAATAAAACAATTGGGTCGGGCTTAGGTTTGAGGCTCTCCAAACGTATTCTCGATTATCATTCGGCCAGTATCCATTACTACAATATTGAGCCAAACCTCAATCAATTCATCATTGTTTTCTCCAATTAAGCTATTTTTAAGCTAACATTAAAGGTGTTTTTAATCTTACTATCCGATTTTTGTCTTTTTCAAAATTCAACGTGTAATGTTAAAAAAACTAACCTTTTTCCTTTTAATTGTCACTCATACTGTTTTTTCACAACAAAATCTCTCACTGCAACAATGCGAAGATAGGTTTGTTAAAAACAATTTGCTGCTCTTGGCCGAGCAGTACAACCTCGACATAGCCAAAGCCAGTGTCATTCAAGCCAAAATCTGGGACTTACCCGTGGCTTCGGGCGAATTCAATGCCATCAATCCACAAAACAAGCGGGTGCTAGATATTGGTGCGAAAGGCCAGAAGGCCATTGCCGTACAGCAACTTTTGTATTTAGGAAAGAAGAAGCAAAACGAGGTAGAGTTTGCCAAATCAACCATTGGAATTGCCGAACTGCAATTTGAACAACTCCTCAAAAACTTGCGTTTCGAGCTACATCAAAGCTTTTATAGTATCTACTTTAATCAGCAAAAAATCACTAATATCAATAAGCAAATAGCCAGTATTGATACACTTGTGAAAAGCTATGCCATACAGTCTCAGCGAGGGAATTGGCCGCTACGTGATGTCGTACGCCTACAATCTTTATCGTTTGAACTGAAAAATGGATTTATGATTGCTCAAAAAGAAATCAACGACGAGCAAGAATCACTCAAGATTCTGACTTCGAGCCAAGAAAACATCATCCCAATCGTCGATGAACAGGCTATTAACACCTATTTCACTAAAAACAATCTGCCAGTTACTGAAGCCTTGCTCAACATGGCACTGGAGAAAAACCCCGATTATTTGAGTTTCCAAAAAATCATCGAAAGCAACGAATTGATGATAAAATGGCAAAAATCGCTCGCCAAGCCTGACCTTACAGTTGGGGCATCATACGACCAACGTGGCGGGGCATTTGGCAATCAAGTAAACTTTACGTTCGGAATTCCGCTCAATTTATGGAATCGAAACAAAGGTAATATTAAAATTGCCGAGGCCGAACTCGACAAATCGAAACGACTACAAGACCAAAAAATAATTGAATTACGAAGTAAAATTGCCAATGCTACGCAAACTTGGCAGCAACAACGCCTACAATACGCCCAAATCACGGCTTCAGGTTCTGAAAACCTTGAAGCTGTCTATAAAGGCATCTTACAAAACTTCCAGAAACAAAATATTTCTTTGCTCGAATTCACCGATTTCATAGAAAGCTACAACCAAAGCACCCTTTTGCTCATCGAAATGCGTAAACAAGTCATTCTTTCAGGCGAAAGCATCAATCATATCGTAAACGTAAATTTATTCTGACAATGAAAAATATAATAGTGCTAACCTTCATAGTTTGCGGCCTTTTTGCCTGTGATAAAACACCAAAAAAAGTAGAAACCCAAACAGTATTCGCATTGAGCAATAAGATGCTCGAAACCACTAAAACACAAGACGTTGCGATGCAAAACCTACGCAACGAACTTAATTTTTACGGAAAAATTACGGCCGATAATAATAAAATGATTGAGGTGTATCCAGTAGTTGGCGGAAACGTAACTAAGGTTTTTGTCGAACTTGGCGATTACGTAAAAAAGGGACAACTGTTGGCCACCATTCGAAGTACAGAAGTAGCCAGTTTTGAGAAAGAATTAGATGATGCCCGTAATGATTTATTAGTGGCCAAAAATAACCTAAAAGTAGCCCAAGAGCTTTTTGAAGGAAAATTAACCGCCGAACGAGACGTAATTGAAGCCCGTAGCCAACTCGACAAGGCAAAATCACAACTCCACCGAATCGAAGAAACGTATAGCATTTATAACATCAAACAAGGAGCCATCTACGAAGTTCGCTCACCTTTGAGTGGCTTTGTGATTCAGAAAAACATCAACCAAGATATGCTCCTCCGCAATGACCGCACCGATAATATCTTCGATATTGCCGAAATTGATGATGTTTGGGCCATTGCCAATGTCAACGAAAGCGATATTAACCAAGTAAAGCTGGGTATTGATGCCGACGTTACGACCTTGAGTTATCCTGATAAGGTTTTCAATGGTAAAGTCGATAAAATCTTTAATATCATCGACCCTGAAACCAAAGCCATGAAAGTAAGAATCAGACTCAAAAATGCCGATTACTTACTAAAACCCGAAATGCGTGCTAATATCAAATTATCTTACACCGAAAGCCAACAAATGTTGGCGATTCCGTCCGAATCCGTGATTTTTGATAAGAGCAAAAACTTCGTAATGATTTTCAAAGACCGCAATAATATCGAAACCCGCCAAGTGGAGGTTTTCCGCCAAGTGGGCAATATAACTTATATCTTATCAGGCTTAAAAGAAGGTGAAAAAGTAATGACCGCAAATCAGCTCTTGGTTTATGACGAACTCAATGACTAATCTCACAAAAGTCGCTATTGTTTTATAAACCCTTAAACCTACTTTATGAACTCTATTATTGAATATTTTAATCATGTTCCCGACTCTCATAGAATAGCGTTACTGTTTTTTGCTCTATTTTTCACTTGGAATTTCGAAAATATTCTAAGTTTTCGGGCCAGCAATAATAAATGGAAACATGCCCTTATCAATGTTTCTTTTGTACTTTGGGCTGCCCCTGTACAATTCATTTTAGGTCTTGTATTTAATCAACTATTAAGCTGGAATGAAAATAATAAATTAGGTCTGATTAATCATTTAGGCATCCAAAACCCTTTACTTTTATTTATTATTTCGTTCTTTATTCTTGACTTCTTCGAATATGTGTACCATGTAGTTATGCATAAATTTCATTTTTTTTGGCTTTTCCATTTAGTACACCATAGTGACCAAAATATGGATGTTTCTACAACACTTCGTGAACATCCAATTGAAACATTTATCAGACTAAGTTTTACACTATTATGGGTGTTCATATCAGGGGTTTCTTTTTGGATGCTTATGGGCCGACAATTCATTCAAATAATCTCAAATGTCACCGCTCATGCCAACCTTCGTCTAAGTGAAAAGAGCGACACCATACTTAGCTATTTTTTAGTAACACCCAATATGCACCAAGTCCATCACCATTATGTCGTTCCTTTCACCGATAGTAACTATGGAGATGTTTTAAGTATTTGGGATAGAATATTTGGTACATATCAAAAAATAAACGCTCAAGATTTAGTCTTTGGAGTAGATACAGAAATGGATAAAGAAAAACTTAAAAAATTTACGTTTCTTTTATCCATGCCCATTCAAATTAGAAAAAAATATGCACAAAAAAAGTTTGACTCTGGCAATATTACCCCAAAATAGCCATAACTCAACCATTAGTTCATTCATCTATTTATCGTCGAAAATCGACAGAATAAGTAAAATATAAATTTCCATAATGGATTCGTTTTATGAATAAATTCATCAAAAATATTATAGCCTTTTCGCTCAAAAACAAGCCTTTTACCTTCTTTTGGGTCGGCATATTGGTTATTTCGGGCTTTATTTCGTTCAAAAATATGCCCATTGAGGCGTTTCCCGATGTAACCAATACACAGATTATCATCGTGACCGAATGGAACGGACGAAGTGCCGAAGAAATTGAGCGTTTTGTAACTACTCCCATCGAAATTTCGATGAATTCGGTGCAGAAAAAAACGAGTGTCCGAAGCATCACGATGTTCGGTTTATCGGTCATCAAAATCATTTTTGAAGATGATGTCGAAGACTTTTTTGCTCGCCAACAAGTCAATAATCTTCTTCGTAATGTCTCCCTTCCCGATGGTGTAGAACCCGACGTTCAACCACCTTATGGCCCGACAGGCGAAATTTTTAGATATACCCTCAAAAGTAAATCAAGAGACTCGAAAGACTTGCTTACGATTCAAAACTGGGTCATTGACCGCCAACTTCGTTCTGTTCCTGGCGTCGCTGATTTAGTAGCTTTTGGTGGACAAGAAAAAACCTACGAAATAAGCGTTGACCCTAATCGCTTATCCAAATATGATATTACGCCACTACAAGTGTATGAGGCCGTAAATAAAGGCAATCTCAACGTAGGTGGCGATGTTATCGAAAAAAATAAACAAGCGTATGTGGTTCGTGGAATCGGGTTACTAAGTTCGATACAAGACATCGAAAATATCATTGTCGATGATGCAGGTGGAAACCCAATTTTGGTCAAAAATCTGGCAGATGTTCATGAAGCAGCCATGCCTCGTGTAGGCCAAGTTGGCTTAAATGATAATGATGATGTAGTAGAGGGAATTGTGGTGATGCGTAAAAGCGAAAACCCAAAAGAGGTTCTTGAACGTGTAAAAGCCAAAATTGCAGACCTCAACGAACGGATATTGCCTTCAGATGTAAAAATGGAAACATTCTACGACCGAGACAACCTCATGAACTACACCACCACCACCGTGATGCACAATATGTTTGAGGGGATTTTGTTCGTGACCGTCATCGTATTTTTGTTCATGGCCGATTGGCGTACTACTGTCACGGTTTCTATCATTATTCCGCTGTCACTCTTATTCGCATTTTTGTGTCTCAAGCTCAAGGGTATGAGTGCCAATTTACTCTCGTTGGGGGCAGTTGACTTCGGAATCATTATTGATGGTGCGGTAGTAATGGTTGAAGGTATTTTTGTAACCCTCGACCACATTGCCCACAAAAAAGGCATGGCGGCTTATAATAAATTAGCCATCGGGAGTGTCATAAAAAAGACAGGAACTGAACTCGGAAAAGCCATTTTCTTCTCAAAACTCATCATTATCACAGCTTTGATGCCCATTTTTGCTTTTCAGAAAGTGGAAGGAAAAATGTTTTCGCCACTGGCCTACACATTGGGTTTTGCCTTATTGGGAGCGTTGTTGTTCACACTTACTTTAGTACCAGTTCTTTCACATATTTTCTTGAATAAAAACGTTCGAGAAAAAAACAATCCTTTTGTTAATTTTTGGAATAATATCGTAGTAAAAGGCTTTACTTGGACATTCGCTCACAAGAAAATCACGCTTTTATTGTCTATTGCATTTATGCTTCTTACGTTCTTTTCGGCCAAGTTTCTCGGAACCGAATTTTTACCCCAACTCAACGAAGGTGCATTATGGGTAGAAGCAAAATTCCCGATGAGTCAGAGTTTGCCCGAAACTGTACAGAAAACTGCCATTTTACGCAATGAACTTCGCAAATTTCCTGAGGTAAATGGCGTGCTTTCGCAGGTGGGTCGAAGCAACGACGGAACTGACCCAAGTGGTTTTTATTATGTACAGATGCAGGTAAACCTCAAGCACAAAGACGATTGGAAACGAAAAATCACGATGGACGGTTTAGTGCGTCAGATGGACGATTCGTTGTCTAAATATCAAGGAATTGGCTATAATTATTCACAGCCAATCATTGATAACGTGGCCGAAAGTGTGGCAGGTATTAATGCCTCGAATGCTGTAAAGATTTTTGGCGATGACCTCAACGAATTGGATAAAATAGCGAACCAAGTTATCAAGCAAATCGAAAAAGTGGAAGGCATAAAAGATGTTGGTATCCTCCGAAACGTAGGCCAACCCGAAATCAGCGTAATTCTCGACCGTGAACGCATGGCCGCCTATGGTGTTACGCTCGCCGATGCACAAGCCGTACTTGAAATGGCTTTTGGCGGAAAAACCGCTACCCAAAAGTTTGAAGGTGAAAAGAAATTTGATGTACGGGTGCGTTACCTAAAAAACTATCGCAAAGACGAAGAAGACATGAAGAATTTGAAAGTACCCACGATTCAGGGTGTCAAGATTCCGCTCAAAGAGATAGCTACCGTTCAGAAAATTACTGGCCCAGCCTTCATTTATCGAGATAACAATAAGCGTTTCATTGGCGTAAAATTCTCAGTTCGTGACCGTGACTTAGGAAGCACCATTGCCGACGCTCAGAAAAATGTAGAAAAAACCGTAAAACTCCCAGCAGGCTACTCAATTGGTTGGACAGGTGAGTTTGAAAACCAAGTGCGTGCCACCAAGCGTCTCGGCGAAATGGTCCCTATCAGTTTAGTCGGTATTTTTGTGTTGCTTTTCATCATGTTTGGCAATGTAAAAGACTCACTTTTAGTGTTGGCAAATGTGCCTTTTGCCATCATCGGAGGTATTATTGCTTTACACCTTACGGGTATCAATTTTGGTATTTCAGGGGGTGTAGGTTTTATTGCTCTCTTTGGTATTTGTATCCAAAATGGCGTCATTCTGATTTCCGAATTTCATAAGAATATAAAGGCAAAAATGGCACTCGACGACGCCATTCTGGAAGCTGTAAAAGTCAGGACTCGCCCCGTTGTAATGACCGCCCTCATGGCTTCAATTGGTCTTTTACCAGCCGCAATTAGCACAGGTATTGGGTCAGAATCTCAAAAACCATTGGCAATCGTTATCATCGGTGGACTCGTTACGGCAACCGTCCTAACCCTACTTGTATTCCCAATTATTTTCTGGGTTTTCAATCGAGTAAAACACCAAGCCATTAAAAAATAAATAATAGCGAGCTAAATACTCATCAAAATAGCCATCCAGCCTCGAATATATTCTTCGACACGAATAGGTTCGAGGCTTTTTTCTGATTGGTCAAAATATTCAGGGCATTACAACGTTTTCTATAAAAAAAACGTCTTTCTTGCATACGACATTTTTTTTTGTTTTATATTTAAACCATATTTGCTGAAAATCTGTCTTATACACAAATCATTAATTGTCAATAAGGCTATTAAACAAACATATTCGCATGAAAAAAATTGCCATTCTATTTGTATCTTTAGTTGCTCTTGCAGTTTCGTCTTGTAAAGACAAAACTGTTCCAGTTTCTGAAAAAATCAAGAAAACCTGGACAGCCAATATCGTAAAAGAAGGAAGTGCAACCGTTTTCACAAAAGGTGCTGCATCCAACACAAAACCAGGGTATTCATCGTTTACACTTAATTTATTGATTGCTCCCTCAGTAACATTGAAAGAAGCAGATGGCAATACATTCACGGGCCAATATGAATTGGTTGGCGATACAAAATTAGTATTAAAAAATCTTACACCAGTTCCAACAGGCACAGGAGGAACTATCGAATTTACTATCAATTCAGTAACAGATACTGCTCTTGATATTACTCGCACTACTGCCAGCCCAAAAACAGGTGGAACTATCAACAACTACAATTTGATTACACAGTAAAAAGTATTAAAATATTTTATGAAAAAGGTGAACTGAAAAGTTCGCCTTTTTTTGTGGAACGAAGTTCAACTTAGCTCAGAGAAAATGTTCATTATCGCAAGATTTTAGAGTTTTTGCTAAATAAAGTCTAAAATCTTCCTCAATTTTGCATTATGGAAAGAACAGAACTAAATACACTCGGCGAATTTGGCCTAATCGACCGAATCAAATCAAAGTTTACGAATAAAAACGCCGAAACAATCAAAGGCATTGGCGACGATGCAGCCGTTATTGATGTGGGCGATAAATACATGTTGGTCACGACCGACATCCTTTTTGAAGGAATTCACTTCGACCTTTCATACACACCACTACGCCATTTAGGCTACAAAGCAGTAGCCGTCAATATTTCTGACATTGCGGCCATGAATGGTATTGCTAAGCAAATTACCGTAACAATTGGGTTAAGCAACCGTATTTCAGTAGAAGCCATTGATGAGCTTTACGAAGGAATCAAATTTGCTTGCGAAAGTTATAATGTTGACCTAATCGGTGGCGACACCAGTGCTTCAGCATCGGGCTTCGTAATTTCAATTACAGCTACAGGTTTTGTTGCTAAAGATAAAATCGTTTTCCGAAACGGAGCAAAACCCAACGATATTTTATGCGTAACGGGCGATTTGGCTGCGGCATATTTTGGTTTACAAGTTTTAGAGCGTGAAAAACAAGTCTATTTGGCCAATCCAAATATGCAACCCGAACTCACCGAAAAAGAATATTTGGTAGGTAAAATTCTAAAACCTGAAGCCCGCACTGACATCATTCACGAACTCGACGAGTTGGGTGTAGTACCTTCTTCAATGATTGATATTTCTGATGGATTAGCTTCCGAATTATTACATATTTGCTCGCAATCGGGCGTGGGAGCAATGGTCTTTGAAGATAAACTTCCGATTGAAGACATTACGATGCTTACAGCTACCGAATTTAATGTAAGTCCGATAACGGCAGCACTCAACGGCGGCGAAGATTATCAGCTTTTATTTACTGTAAAACAATCAGATTTTGATAAAATCAAAAACATGAGCGATGTTTTACCAATCGGATACATAACGCAAGATAAAGCCGTTCAATTGGCACTCAACAGCGGTGGAACAGCCGCCATCAAAGCCCAAGGCTGGAATCATCTACAATAAAAGGTCTGACAACAGTACATCCGACCAGCTTCAAAACTCTCGAAAATGCAATATTTTTCGAGAGTTTTATTTTTATTAACACATGTAATTTCTAAAACACAACTAACTAAACTTAACACAATTTTATCTTGTCACAGATACAGCATACTTTTTTTCATAAAAAATTGTTTTATTTGTATCCGTTTAAAATTCAACCCTACTCAAAATGCAAAGACGTTCGGCAATAAAAAATATTGCCCTAACGATTGGCGGTACAATAGTGCTACCTTCGTGGGCAAACGCATGGAACAAAGAAGCCATCGCAAGCACTTCTTTAAAGATTTCAACATCGCAAGAAAACCTACTGGCAGAAATCGTCGAAACAATTATTCCTAAAACCGATACACTCGGAGCAAAAGACCTCAATGTGCATCAGTTTACCATCAAAATGGTGGCAGACTGCTACGATAAAAAATCGCAAGAAACTTTCTCGAAAGGCTTTGATTTGGTTGATGCTGCTGCAAAAAGAGATTTCTCAAAAACCTTCATTGAGTGTGATGGCAAACAAAAACTCGAAGTTTTGAATAAAATGTCAAATTCGGAGAATGCCGATGAAAAAGGCTTCGTGCGTTTAGTAAAAAACCTTACGATTCAAGGCTACCTCAACTCGGAATACGTCATGACTAACCTACGAATTTTTGAATTTGCCCCAGCTCGTTATCACGGCTGTGTACCCGTCAAAAAGTAGGCAGTTAATAGTCGTCAGTTGGCGGAATAACTTCAATTTTTCGTAGACTGAAAACTGTGGACTTCATAAGTATTCATTCACCCATTCAATCATTAGATTCAAAATGTCAAACATAAATATAGATGCAGTAAAAGCACAAACCTTCGACGCCATCGTTATTGGCTCGGGAATTTCGGGTGGCTGGGCAGCTAAAGAGCTAACTGGCAAAGGTTTACGCACACTCGTATTGGAGCGTGGACGTGAAGTAAAACACGTAACCGATTATCCAACGACCATGAAACAGCCGTGGGAATTTGAGCATCGTGGGCAGCTCACGAAAGAAATGCGTGATGCTAACCCGATTATTAGTAAATGTTACGCTTTTTATGAAGGAACAGAGCAGTTTTTTGTAAAAGATGCTGAACATCCGTACGTACAAGAAAAACCATTCGATTGGATTCGTGGCTACCAAACAGGTGGAAAATCATTGATGTGGGCAAGGCAAACCCAACGTTGGTCGGAATTTGATTTTGAAGGCCCTGCCCGTGATGGCTTTGCCGTTGATTGGCCAATTCGCTACGCCGACTTGGCTCCATGGTATAGCTATGTAGAAAAATTTGCGGGTATTTCAGGAAATAAAGACGGTTTACCAAATCTACCCGATGGTGAGTTTCTGCCACCACACGAAATGAATTGCGTTGAAAAACATTTTACTCAAGCAGTAGCTCAGAATTATAAAGACCGCCACATTATTATGGGGCGTGCGGCTCATCTTACGCAACCGAAGCAAATTCATTTTGACCAAGGCCGTGGCACTTGTCAGCACCGCACAATTTGCGAGCGTGGCTGTCCGTATGGTGGTTATTTTAGTAGTAATTCTTCTACCCTACCATGGGCGGCTCGTACTGGTAAAATGACACTTCGCCCTCATTCGGTGGTTCATTCTATTATTTATGATGAGAAAAAAGGTAAAGCCTCGGGCGTAAGAGTGATTGATGCTAACACCAAAGAAATGATTGAGTATTACGCAAAAATCATTTTCGTAAATGCCGCAGCTCTCAATTCTAACTTAATTTTATTAAACTCAACCTCAAGCCGTTTCCCGAATGGTTTAGGTAATGATAGCGGTTTGCTTGGAAAATACGTGGCTTTCCACAATTACCGTGCAACCATCAACGCCGAATACGAAGGTTATTTAGATAGCATGACCGACGGTCGTCGTCCGAACTCGCCTTATATCCCACGTTTCCGCAATGTATTTAAGCAAGAAACCGACTTTTTGCGTGGTTATGCAGCAGGGTTTTCGGCAGGACGCTACGAACGTGACAATAGAAATGGTTTAGGCGAAGATTTGAAAAAAGGAATCTTAAATCCATACTTAAACAATGTTTGGAGCGTTGGCTCGCACATGATGGGCGAAACAATTCCGAAAGAAAGCAACTACGTGGCATTGGATAAAAACCAAAAAGACCCGTGGGGAATTCCGCAGTTGAAAATTTCGGTCGATTATGACGATAACGACGTAAAAATGACCAAAGATTATTTCGACCAATTAAGCGAAATGTTTACGAAAGCTGGCTTTAAAAATATCAGAACCAACGACTCGAATCGTACACCAGGCTTAGATATTCACGAAATGGGTGGCGTAAGAATGGGCAAAGACCCTAAAACTTCGTTGTTGAATAAATGGAATGCTCTGCACAATTGCAAAAACGTTTTCGTGACTGACGGAGCATCAATGACCTCTACTTCAACCCAAAATCCGTCATTGACATACATGGCACTCACAGCTCGTGCGGCCGATTATGCAGTAAAAGAAATGAAAAAAGGGAATCTTTAACAGGATTCGCTAAATTCTATAAAAATCCGTCTTCTCAAAACGATTTGACGGATTTTTAAATTTTCATTATTTTCAATTTATTTTGAATATATTTTATTTTTCATAATTTCTAATTATTTTAAATTAACAATATTTTCTATCTTTATTGACTTATTAGTTTTTCCAATAAAATATACTTATCGGCCATTTTTGGCATTTGAGCTAAATCATGCCTAATTTTGGGCTTTTATAAGATAATCTAAGATAATGCAAAAACTCCTTTTCATCGACCGTGATGGTACGATTATAGATGAGCCAAAAACTGATTTTCAGATAGATTCGCTCGAAAAATTAGAATTTCTTCCAAAAGCACTTTCAAATCTTCGTAAAATTGCTGAAGAAACTGACTATAAACTCATTATGGTGACGAACCAAGATGGACTCGGTACGGATTCTTTTCCTGAAGATACTTTTTGGCCTGCCCATAATAAGATGTTGAAAACAATGGAAAATGAAAATATTCATTTCTCAGCTATTCATATCGACCGTAGTTTCCCGCACGAAAACTTGCCAACTCGTAAGCCTGGAACGGGTCTATTGACTGAGTATTTTGATACCCAACAATATGATTTGGCTAACTCTTACGTACTCGGCGATAGAGCCACCGACGTTCAGTTGGCTGTAAACTTGGGAGCAAAAGCAGTTTTTATTACTGATGGATTGACAAATAATCTGATTGATGGTTTTACCCCCGAACAAAAGGAGGCAACCAAGTTAGTGACCAACAACTGGGACGAAATCTATGAGTTTTTGAAATTGCCAGCACGAACGGCATTAATTGAGCGAAATACGAAAGAAACAAAGATAAAAATTGAGCTAAATCTTGATGGCACGGGTCAATCTGAAATTCATACAGGGCTTGGTTTTTATGACCACATGCTCGACCAAGTAGCTAAACACTCGGGTTCTGACTTGAAGATTTTCGTTGAGGGCGATTTACATATTGATGAACACCACACCATTGAAGATACGGCTTTGGCTCTCGGAGAAGCCTATTTGAAAGCTTTAGGCGATAAAAAAGGAACTAATCGCTATGGCTTCTTATTGCCAATGGACGAGGCTTTAGCTCAAGTAGCAATAGATTTTTCGGGCAGACCGTGGTTGGTTTGGGAGGCAAGTTTTAAACGTGAGAAAATAGGCGAAATGCCAACCGAAATGTTTTATCATTTCTTTAAATCGTTTTCAGATACTTCCAAATGTAATCTTAATATTAAGTGTGAAGGAGATAACGAACACCACAAAATCGAAGCGATTTTTAAGGCATTTGCTAAATCTATAAAAATGGCGGTGAAGAGAAATTTAAACGAAATGAACTCACTTCCGAGTACGAAGGGAGTACTATAAATATTATTGAAAATACTTGTGGCACGCTTTTGAAGTGTGTCACAAGTTCACTTCGACTTCGCTCAGGGAACGAAAAAATCTACTTCATCCTATCTGGATTTTCGCTCACAAAGGCAGCCCAACCCTTTTTCTTTGAGCTGTTGCCTGTTAATGCCTTCGTTTTTCCGTGCATATAGTGGCAAACAGCTACGCCTAACGCATCTGTGGCATCCAAAAATTGGGTTTCTAATTTTGTTTTCAGCAAATGCTCCAACATAAAAGCCACTTGTTCTTTGGTGGCATTTCCGTTTCCTGTGACCGACTGCTTTACTTTTTTCGGTAAATATTCTACAATTGGCACTTCTCTATTTAATGCTGCGGCAATGGCAACACCTTGAGCCCTCCCCAATTTGAGCATTGATTGCACATTTACCCCATAAAAAGGTGCTTCGATAGCCATTTCGTCGGGTAGGTATTCGGTGATTAGCTGTGTAATTCGCTCAAATATTTTCTTTAACTTTAGTTCGTGTGAAGTATATTTGTCAAGTTTTATAACACCGTATTGAATAAGCGTTAAAGCACTCCCTTGTACGGAAATAATTCCGTAGCCCATCAAACGTGTACCTGGGTCAACACCTAAAATTATTTTATCTTGATTCATAGATGCAAATTAACTCAAAATTCTCAAATCTTACGTCAAGTAGAATGTTATGGTGGATAAAAACTATCGTATTTTTAACGGTTGTTTTCTCACTTTGTCGCTTGATTCAATCAAAAATTGAACATTTTGATGAAGTCAAACAAAGTTTTACGTCATTATTTTTACAGAAAAGTATATTCTTACTTATTATTATTCTACTTCTTACACCAATAAATTGGGCTTTTGAGGCTTGGAAATGGCAAAAATTGGCTTCAAAAATAGAAAACACCAGTTTTGGAGAAGCCTACAAAGGAGTTTTGATTGGGCTTACTTTTTCAACCGCTACCCCAATGATGATTGGCGATTACGCAGGAAAAATACTGATGCTCAAAACCAACAAACGTCTACAAAGTATTGGGGCAATTTTACTTGGCAATAGCTTACAGATGTATGTTTCGCTGCTTTTTGGTACGATTTCGTATCTATTTTTTACCATTTGGGCAAATCCCAGTCCTTTGATTTTACATATTTCTATTATTGTTTTTTTAATGATTTGCTTGATTTTCGGTATTTTGCTGAGTTTTAACCTATCAAATATCAATGCGTTTTTATCCAAAAATAAATTCTTTGAATACCTGAAAAAATATTTGGGGATTTTAGAAAATTATACGCTTACTGAATTACAAACGCTTTTTATAATTGCCATCAGCCGATATTTTATTTTTTCATTACAATTTATGTTGATGTTTAAAGTTTTTCAGATAAATCTACCCATTTCTGTACTTTTAGTTGGAGTTGGAATCATTTTTCTAACTAAAACGCTGATTTCCGTACTTAATACTTTCGGAGATTTAAGCATCCGAGAATTGACTTCGATTTACTATTTTGGTTTTTTTGGGGCAAATATTGCTGCTGTTTCCTCCGCAACCTTTATGATTTGGCTGGTCAATGTTTTACTGCCCATCATTGTCGGAAGTACTTTTATCTTGCAACTCAAACTCACACCTAAAAAACATTAAAATGCTTGTAGTAATTCTATTACTAATTTCTGGAATATATTTTTTGGCAAATTTGAGCTTGATTATTATTTGGCTCAGGAATCCAAGTTACAGTTCTTTTTTGAAAGAAAATACTTATAAATGCTTAAACATATCAGTTATCATTCCTGTACGGAACGAAGCTGAAAACATTCTTTTTTTACTACAAGACTTAGAAAAACAGACTTATCCAAAACACAAATTTGAGGTAATCATTGCAGATGATGATTCGACTGATGATACCTTAAAAATTGTTCAAGAGTTTAGAAAAAACACCAACATAAGCCTCATTATCAATCAATTACCTCTAAAAGCCTATAATACATCACCTAAAAAACGAGCCATTGATTCTTCCATAAAATTGGCAAATGGAGAATTAATTACCACAACTGACGGCGATTGTAGAGTTGGCGAACGCTGGCTCGAAAGCATTGCTAATTTTCAAGCCCAAACTGGGGCGTATTTGGTAAGTTGTGCCGTGACGTTTTTGCCTTCGAGCAGAACGCCGTCCACTTCGCAGCCGCTGCCCAAGCGAAGCCGAGGGCAAAAGCATACATTCATTTACTCTATCAGTAATAATGCTCAAATCATCGAATTTGCGAGTTTGGTGGGTTCGGGAGCTTGTGCAATGCTTATTCAGAAACCTAACATGTGCAATGGAGCAAATTTAACTTATTTAAAATCAGCATTTTATGACGTAAATGGTTTTGTAGGAAACGAGAATTTGGCTTCGGGCGATGATGAATTTTTGATGCATAAAATTTCAGCGAAGTACCCCGATAAAGTACGTTTTCTGAAAGACCCTACCACTATCGTCGGCACTAAAGCTCACACGAGCTGGCAGTCGTTTTATAACCAACGTAAACGTTGGGCCAGCAAATGGAGACATTATAATAACTGGCAAACTACTGTTTTGGCGGTTTTTATTTTCGTAGCAAATTTAGTTGTGCCTTTAACTTTCTGCTTTGGGTTCTTTAACTTTATTTCTACTCAAACCCTTTTCTTAATACTTTCACTGAAATTTTCGACAGAATTTATTTTTTTAGGCCTTATTATCAGTTTTTTACGCAAAAAGTCTTTAATTTGGTTGATTCCTTTTGTACAAATCGTTTATCCTTTCTATGTTGTCTTTTTTGGACTCGTAGCACAAAAACAAGGTGAATATACATGGAAAGGACGAAAACTAAAATAGGCAATTACCAAATTTTAAAACTTCAAATAAACCTTCAAAAACAATGAAACATCTTTATGCTCTTCTTTTTTGCTTACCTTCTCTATGCTTTGCACAAGATAAAGCCGAAAAACGTCTATTGAAAAAGGCCGATAAAATTCATGCAAAAGCCTACACGGTTGATACACACGCTGACGCCCCTATTAATATGATGGATATAGAAGGCTTTGATGTAGGAGCAAAACATAATTATAATGAAGATGGAACGCAAATAGATTTTCCGAGAATGAAAGAAGGCGGTATGGATGCGATGTTTTTTGCAGTTTATCTGGGACAAGGCAAACGCACTCCCGAAGCCAATGCCGAAGCGAAAGAAAAATCCTTAAAGATTTTTGCCAAAATTCACGAAGCAGTAAAAAATAATACCGATAAAGTAAGTTTAGTAAGCACCGCCAAAGAAGGTTATGCTGCTCACAAACAAGGCAAACTCGGAGTATTTATAGGAATGGAAAACGGCTGGCCAGTTGGCACTGATTTATCGAATCTGAAATTATACTATGATTTAGGCTTACGCTACATTACACTTGCTCACTCTTTTAATAATGACCTGAGTGATTCATCGGGCGACCCACAAGGAGCAGAACACGGCGGCATAAGCAAACTCGGAGAAGAATGTATCGCCGAAATGAATCGTTTGGGAATTGTGGTGGATGTATCTCATTTGTCCGACTCGGCTTTTTATGATGTCATGCGTTTAAGTAAAGTTCCAGTTTTTGCGTCTCATTCTTCGTGCCGTGCCTTGTGTGATGTAAAGCGAAACATGACCGATGATATGATAAAACTTTTGGCCTCGAAAGGCGGAGTGATTCAAATAAACTTCGTGGCCGATTTTTTGAAAAAACCTTCAGCCGAAGTAGCCATTTCGATAAAGACCATTAGAATGCAAGTACAGAAAGCCGATGCTACTCCAGAAGATAAGAAAAGGCTAAATGCCGAACTTCGCCAGATAAAATACAAATATCCCAGCGATGTACCAACTGTAAAAGATGTGGTGAATCACATCGACCACGTAGTAAAACTCGTAGGCATTGACCACGTAGGAATCGGTATGGATATGGACGGCGGTAGCGATGTAATAGGCGTTGAAGATGTAAGTAAAATAAAGAATGTAACTATTGAGCTACTCAGACGTGGTTACTCTGCAAAAGACATCAAAAAGATTTGGGGTGAAAATACAATGCGTGTTTTAGCAGCTGCTGAAAAATTTTCTAAAAAATAATACTATTACTTCTTCAAATCGCCACATTTCCACACAACTCTCTTTTCTTCAATTATTTTGACATAAAATAATACTATTTTGCTATCTACAAGCAAAAACTTGTCTATACAATCAATACAACCTTAAAGTTTTGTATATTTGTAACTATATAAATATTTCCACATTTAATGTGATGAATTCTTTTTACAACGAAAAATAAAATTACAAATAGAAATATTTTGTAGTTTTCTATAAAATATTTAATATTGCATCATATTGATACAATATGCAAAAATGGTTCTTTTGATGATACCTATTAAATCAAAAAATCATTCACATCTTCATCAGAAAAATATAAAAATATTGAGAAATATTTGGAACAAGACAAGAGGGTTCTTATAATTGTATCAAATACACTTAATCAGGTATTTATTAGCGGATAAACCTTACTTTAATAAGTAAATTTGTATATACAAGGAAAAATCTTAATCAATTTTTTTTCTAATTTTTTAACTTAATCAAAACTATGAAACAAAACTACTTTGTTCCCATCAAGGTGGCTCTGTTTTGCTGGTTGTTGTGGCTCATGTCCATAACTGCTTTTGCACAAAAATCCGTAAGTGGTAAAGTAAGTGATGCAAAAGGAGATGGCGTACCAGGTGCCAGTATCACAGTAAAAGGCACTACA
>JAIYBU010000078.1 GCA_027488335.1 Cytophagaceae bacterium | reverse complement strand
AATTTTACGATTTATATACCACAAAATTTAGTTGGAAAAAATAATTCATTGTTTGACTTCCTAAATAGTCTTAGTAAGAATGTCATTATCTTTGATAGCAACACCATAATTAAAATTAATGAAGCAAATGTCATATATATAGATTTTGGAGCTATATCAGGAAATTCAATAAATAATATTGTTAAGAAATGTACTGATGTCTCAAACCTTTTAATTAGTATTTTATTTGACCAAACTAAAAACAATGATTTGGATTTTTATAGAAAAATAAAAACCTTAAAAAATGAAACCTTGTGGAATACCCCAATTTCAACAAATTTTGAAGTAGAATCTTTATACAAATTACCTCTGGGCTACTTTAATTCCGAAAACTGCCCTATTTGCGAACATATAAAGACAATAGATACATATAAGTTGAATCAAACTTATATGTTGAAATTTTCAGAGGATAGACAAGAGCGATTAAAACTAATAGAATCTGAAGAAATTAACAATTCAGAATCACCGTTCGACTTTTATTACACTAATGAAGAGCCTACAAATGAAATAGCTACAGAGTTAGTAGTCAAGATGTTTGAATTTAAAACCCTTTTAGAAAAAGCAGAAACTTCCACACAGTTTAGAGTCGAAGTATACAAGTATATATTTGAGATTTATAAAAATTATGAAAAAAATCTAAGAGAAATCAACTCAAACTTATACGCACTTTTATATTATTTATCAAATGAAATTAATTGGCTTCAAAAAGAACCATTAGTTTTGAGAGACGTTAGACTGCTTTTAACAGATATTGCATACAAGGTTGCAACAATAAATTTATTTGACTTTATGGATATTTTAGATTCTATAAAGTTTGTCGAAAATACTACCCCTGAGAAATTAGCGGTTAGATATAAATATGCAGCTATCTCTCTTTTAAGGTCCGCAAATAAACTTAGATTTTGTGAGTCATTATCAAATATTTTAAAATCATCATATAATAGAACCTATTTAAGTAATAATCTGGCACAAAATACATTTTATCATATAAACTCCCTGTTTTACAATAAATACAACAAAAGTAAAAACTATTTTGTAGCCATTGAAAAACAACTTAAAGAATTTGAGTTATTAAAACTTACGCTTTCTGTCGAACAAAAAGTAACTATCGAGAAAATTCAAAATCTTAATAGCTTTGCGTTGAAGTCGTTAGAAATTGCATCAATTAAATCTGATAGAGAACTTATAAAGCTTTTAAAAAAAGAAAAAGAAGTTCACTATGACTCCAATCATCACCCTCAACCTGAAAATGCTTTAGGCAATATTAATCTTAAAAATTTCAGCTCTTTTGGTTTGGAGGACATAGAAATTAAAAAGGAAGATTCTTCTTTTTATAACATATTTAGAATAAGGGTTTCTGAAATTAAAACCAATTGGAGAGTTGTTTCCTATTTTATTGAATCTACAATATTACCTTACATCTCAAAATTTTCAGATGATATATTAAAAAGCTACACTTATCATAGTACTTATTATTTAGATGAAATTCTTACCTTAATCGAGCAGAAAAGTCAAAGGAGCATTTTAGAAGAGTTTAGTACCTTAGTTAATAGAATTGACATTGAGCCATTGCACTATTTTTCGGTAAGAAATAGATATGACCATTTACAGCAACTCTTATTTAACAAAATCATTAAGCAGGATTCGCAGTTTTTTGAGTTTCTAACCCAATTTCCCACAGATTTGGTAGAAATAATTAATACCAATATTATTCCACGTTTCCCACAACACAAGCTAACAAATCAAGTTTCAAGTACATTAGTTTTTTATCCTAAAGTAAAGTTATTAGAAGATATTTCTTTAATAATTCATAATATCCATAAACGTTTAAATGAAGATAAAAAAACAGGAAAGTATGATGAAAAGATTTATGAAAAAGTGAATATACACATTGTTATATATGAGTCAAATACTACTATTGAAATGTTTATACGATATGATTCAACCGATAAAAAAAATGAACAAAATCCAAGAAAAGGAGGCTTGTATGATATTCAATCAGAATTAAGAAAATTTGGTGGAGATTTAACATTTGATACGAATACTGATTCCCAAGGATTATTTAACTTAACTTTTAAGTTTCAAAAATATGAATAAATTTACTATTTTTTATTGCGATGACGAAGCCCCGAGTCGAGCTTTGATAGAGTCCTATTTAATGGAACTCGGGCTAAAATATACTATTGATTATAGAATGGTTTCATTTGATGAATTAATAGCCAATAGACTGTTATCAAGCACTAAACCTGATTTATTAATCCTTGATATGCTGGATAAACAAAACAATGGAAAGCTCCTTGGAAATACAGTATTACAAATGATTAATGCGTCTGAAAAAAAAATCCCAACCATTGTATACTCCCAAGGTAAAACAGGTACCGATTCCGATGTAAATTTGCAACAACTAAAAAAAGACTTTCCATTTGTAATTGACGCAATAAAAAAATTTGAAGACGCTACTGATAAGATATTACAAAATTTAGTAGAAGAGGAGATTTTAAAAAACCTACCTCAAATATATCAATTGAAAAATGAATATGATTTGATTTTGAAATACCAAATTTCGGCAATTGGCGAAAATAACTTAAATCAAATATTGAAACAAGTCAAGGATGAATTTGAAATTAAAGATGAAATCATAATTGACAAAATGGTTGCCGGATTTAGTGGTGCGGTATTATTTAATTTCGAAATAAATAATTCACAATATGTTTTAAAAATTTCAACTGAAAAAGCTAAATTAGAAGTAGAATTTAGTAATTCACAACTATATTATCACAAGTTTCCTGCAAAGTTTTTCAACTATATAAGTCCATATAATTACTATAATTCAAAGAAAAATGTACTTGGAATACTTATTAAATTAGTTGATGGGGGGAAAACATTATTTGATTTTATACTTGAAACAGAATACTTTGAGGGAAATATAGAACCAATATTGGTTGAAATTTTTACAAATCATTATGGGCTTAAAAAGCATTATGCGTCACAAAGGAGCAATGAATCGCATTGGTCAACCATATTAGAAAAATTTAGTGGTAATTATTATTCAATAATTGAAGAAGTTATTAAGGAATTATCACCTTTGACAGAGGGGTTTAATTTTGACAAAAATGCCTTCAAAAATTTTATCACCAATCAAGTTTATAATAATTTAGATAAAACTACTTTACATATTACTAAAAGAACAGTATTATGTCATGGGGATTTGCATTCAAAAAATATCCTAATACAAGATACTCACCCATTTCTTATTGATACGGGAGGTATCACATACGGATATTGGTGTTATGACATTTGTCGCTTAATTGTGGATTTATATATCAAAGGTATAGGGTATAAAACGAGAGATTTTTATGATATCAATCAAATTAATAGTAATGTAGACATTGCTAAATTAATCATTGAAATGAAAGAATTACCTCTTGACTCTAAAAATGATAATATTATTAAAACGATTAATTGGTTGATTAAGAATTGTCCAGATATTTATGGCGATTTATACACTAAATTTGAGTTTCAGTTAGGGCTTATGCGTGAATTCTTACAAGTTAGCATAAGAGTGAATACCGTTACCCATTGTAAACGAGCTATTGCTCTGCAATCTGCCTATAACTGTATGCTAATGGCAAGTTTATCTGTCATTGAGGAAGTTAAATAATAGGGTGAGCAAATCTGCAAACTAAGGTTTGAAAAAAGAAATTGCACCGCTACGGCGGACCGTGGGCGACCCTGTGAAAAGCAAAAGAATTTATTTTTCGGATTGATAATTGGGTCAAATTTGCAATGTGTATAGCCTAATCAACTAATTCATTTAAATATTATAACCATACGTTTTTAGATTATGCTTAATGTTTTCTGAAATGGTATTATCGCATGAAAAAGTATTTATTAATTTTTTTATAAGAAAAATATTTAATGATGCCATTTTCTCATTATTAGAGCGAATAAAATTATAAATTAAAGTAATCTTGTTGTATGAAGATAATTTATTCAATCTCAAGACAATATTTAACCATTTGGTAATCAAACTAAATGATTCATTTTTATTTGGAGAGTTGTCAAGGATTTTCTTAATTAATCTAAATAAATGTATTTCATTATTATTTTTTGATTTTATTAAATAAATTACTATTTCATCTAAAATCTGCAAAAATAATGCTGAACATAAATCAATGGAAATAGAATTTTTCTCTTGGTTGAAAATAAATTTCTTGTAATAAAAAACATCAGAGCTATTTGACAAATAGCTTAACAATTCAGTAGAGAGTTTTAATCCAGTTTTTTTTTTACTTTTTAAATAAATACGTGCGATGTTATGAATTGTTTGAATTTTATGAAAATGTAATATTTCAAACCCAAGTTTTTCTAAAGAACAATCAATTTCGATTGAATTTAAAAGTAATTTAATAGCGTGTTTATAGTTTTGATTTTTATATTCTTTAAATGCCAAAACATTATTAGCCATTGTTTTAATGATTTGATTAGGAATTTTTTTATCCTTATCTATTAGATTACTAATTTCATTTTGATATAGTGTTGCTGTTGAAATATTATTTATTCTTAATTCTCTTAACATTATATTATATTTATTTATAAATAAATATATATATATGCTTGAATTTAAGTCTAACTGATTATCAATCTCATTAAATAAACGAGTAAAAAAAAAATTATCACTTTTAAAAATTGAATTTTTCAAAAGTGATTTGTTTTCTAAAACTTCATCTATAAAAATCAATGTTTCTTCAAGATTAATGATGTTTTTCATATTAGAATACTGTTTTTTTTAACTCTTCAATAATTTCATTTCTTAAAATTAATTGATGTAATAATAGTTTTTTTCCTAAATTGAATTTATTTGAAGGGCAAGGAATATTTCCTTCATACCATTGTTTAGGACAAGAACCGCCACATACAGGAAGCATCGGGCATTTATTACAATCAAATTTGTCATCAATTATATCATTATGAAAGTTTGTGTATGACCTGTATGTATTCTTTTTACTTTGATTTAATACATTCCCTAATACATGTTCAGTATTATTATAAATATCTACATATGGTATTTCCGTACATGAAAAGTAATTTCCATAAGCATCAATAACTTCTGAATCTTTTTCAACTGTCATGCAAACTATTGGTTTTGAATTTGGAAATAGATTAAGCCTGAATCCTAATTTTTGCATTTGCATTAGCCAATTAATTTCTAAATCTCCGTATTCTTGATGAGTAAAAGATAATTTGTGAGCATCATTACCCCATGAATGAATAGGTGCACAATAAAAATTTATTTTATCCTGTAATTTTTGTTCTTTTAATATTATAAGTAAATCAGAAACACCATCTACATTTCTTCTATCAACATTGCATCTAACAGAAATATTGACAGAACCATTTAAATTTTCAATAGAATTTGAAATACTAATTAAATTTTTAAAAATTTGATTAAATGTAGGTGAACCGTTTTTTGTATGTCGTCTTTCATCATGGTATTTATCCGAACCATCAATCGTAATTTCGATATTACTAATTTTAAGTTCATTTACGATGACTTTAAATTTGTCTAATGTAAGTGCTAAACCGTTTGTTATTACTTTAGCAGTATAATTACAATTATATTTTTTAGATAGAAGAATCAATTCGTTAGAGAGTCTTCTCATTGAAGAAAAAGCAGATAATGGTTCTCCTCCAAACCAACCTATACTTAATTCATTATATTTTCTTTTTTTTAGCTTTTCTTCTATCCTTTCAAGTATTTTTTGTTGAATAGAATCATCAATTTTGGCATCTCTATGTGTTTGACCACAATAGCCACAACCTAATTGGCACTGTGCCGATGGTTGTATAACATAATATAAACTTTTATTATCATTTAATGCAGCATTACTTCTATTGATTATTGTATTAAGCTCATCTTCGGAATCTGGAATTAAAATTTCAGCAGCAATTAATTCTTTAATTAAGTCTTTTGTCAATAGGTTTAATTCCCCATTACAAAGAAAATTATATGTTTCAATTTCAAAAGTATAGATATTTTGAAATCTTGTCGAAAAACAAACTACTTTTTCCTTGTTATCTAATCCATCGTAAAAAGGCTCGCTGACGATAATATATTTACTTAATTTAAGTTTCATAATTAAACGTTTTGTTAATAAAAACTACTAAGATAAAATGTACTTTTACCTTAGTAATTTTTGATGATTTTGCTACTGACCTATTACTGGGTTGCTAACTTTACCAAGCTTATCTTGTGCTGATGAACAACCCGCATTCACACAACCTGCATTCCAAGCCACTTCTTCCCCTTTTTTAATTTTAGAAACTGCATCATTTAACTTTTTAAAAGCTGGATGAGCGATTAAGTCACTAACTTTACCAGTTTTTGCAACATTTGCTAATTCTGAATTTGCTTCAGCAAGTGCTTTCATTAAATCATTTGGCATAACATTAAATGTTTAAATTGTTAGAAATATTAAGACTAAAAATTTTAATCAATAAAATTTTAGACAAATGTTAATGGTAATCATACAAAATAATACACTATTTTTATTTAGAGGTGCTAAAATTTATTTAATGGTAAAAAAGAGGGTTAATTAATTATTTTAAAGGAAGTCTTGTCCTAAAGATAGGTTTATACAAAAAAAGCGGAGGTATTAATCAACTAAAAACACTTTCAACGACCGCAAATGAGAAGATTGGGGATTGGATTTTGGGTTAATTGTTGATTTATCAAACTTTTACTTATTTGCTCGTGTTGGAGACAAACCAACTTTGCGAACCGCTCCAATTTGATGTCGCCCAGCCAAATTTGAGAGCCAAGATAGAAAAAATCGTAGAAACTGCTCTATTCGAAAGTCACTGGCCAAATCTGCATGCCAAGTTCTGAAAAAGAAATCGCACCGCTACGGCGGACCGTGGGCGACCCCGTGAAAAGCAAGTAAATTTATTTGTCGGAACGAAGTTGAGTGAATACCACGCATTGAAAATGTCGGATAAGCCTATGCGTTTGAAATTTTCGAAAACTGAGTTATTGTTAGTGCTATCAAATTCCATTTTTACCCAAAATTATTTTTTATTGTTTTTGTACTTTAATTGATATATCAATTATATTTGTATCAAATAAATAATTCGATATGGAAAAAATAGACGAAATAATTTTTTACACCTTGGAGAAATCAATTAAGGTCTATCGAAAATATGCTCAAAACCAAATCTTAAAAAATGGCTATGATATTACGATTGACCAATGGTTAGTGTTAAAAACCATGCAGGAGAATAAAAATCTTTCACAAAATCAGATTGCAGAGCTGGTATTTAAGGACTTTGCATCTATTACCAGAATTATCGAATTATTAGTCAAAAAAAAGTATATACAACGTACAATTGACAACAACGATAGAAGAAAGTTTGTCTTGGATATTATGGAAGAAGGAAATAAAATTATTGAAAAAATTTATCCGATTGTGGCTGAAAATAGGAAAAAGGCATTAACAGATTTGAATTTAGAAGAAATAAATAATTTAAAAACTCAATTAGATAAAATAATTAATAACTGTAAAAATTAAAAATGATGTAAAAATCAAGCCTTCCTCCTCAAATACCTATGCCTCAGGGTATTCCACTTCGTTTGGAATTTGATTCTATGGAAGATGCACGTGAACACCGCAAAAAAATGCTTATAGCATCTTTCCGAATTTTTGACAAATTTGGCTTTAATGAAGGAGTTGCAGGGCATATAACGGCTCGTGACCCCGAACATACCGACCATTTTTGGGTAAATCCTTTCGGTATAGAGTTGGGCAGTGTTAAATTATCTGATTTGATATTGGTTAATCATTCGGGGCAAGTAATAGAAGGGAAATATTCGGTTAATAAAGCAGCATTTGCCATACACTCTAATGTACACAAAGCTCGTCCTGATGTTATCGCGGCCGCACATGCCCATTCTGTGTATGGTAAAGCTTTTTCTTGTTTGGGAAAAACATTAGACCCCATTACTCAAGATGCTTGTGCATTTTTTGAAGACCATGCTGTTTATACTGAGTTTGGAGGTGTTGCAGGTGAATTAGATGAAGGGGCAAGGATTGCAAAGGCATTAGGTAAAAATAAAGCAGCCATTCTACAAAATCATGGACTTATTACAGTTGGGCAAAGCGTAGAAGAAGCTGTCTGGTGGTTTGTAACAATGGAACGCAGTTGTCAAGCTCAAATATTAGCTGAATCAACGAATACCCCAACTATAAAAATTGATAGCGAAACAGCTCTTCAAGTGCGTCGAGATACTGGTTATCCGCTTGCTGGAATGTTCAGTTTTCATACACTTCTGCAAAAAATCGAACGACTTATTCCAAATCTGTACGAATAATTCTCTAATTAATCATTATTGACTCAAAATGCTGAGGGTAACACAATTACCTTGAAAGTATATTATTGTTTTCAAATGAAAAATTTATATAAATTATTGCTCGTTTGCTCCTTCATTTTGGGACTTATTGCCCTAAGTATATTGACTTTTGGTAATAATAGAGGCGATATTGGTCCTTATATCATTGCCTCTTTGGTTTGTTTTGCTATTGGAGGAATGAATAACTCTAAGCTTAAACAGACCACGTTTATCTCATGGACACTTGCAGTGGTAGCTTTAGGTATGTTTTATCCACAATATTTTCAAAAAGTTGGAGATTTTAAACTGAACACTTTGGTAGTGCCTCTACTTCAAATTATAATGTTTTCTATGGGAACTGAAATGAGTTTGAAGGATTTTGAAGGGGTAGTAAAAACACCAAAAGCAGTAATAATTGGTTTGGTAAGTCATTTTACAATTATGCCAATGGTAGGTGTAATTATTGCAAAAAGTTTTGGTTTTCCGCCCGAAATAGCAGCAGGTTTTATCTTGGTTGGCTGTGTACCTTCGGGTGTTACATCCAATGTAATGGCTTTTATTGCTAAGGCGAACTTACCATTATCAATTACAATTGCTACTGTTTCTACTTTAATCGCTCCCCTGATGACTCCTCTTTTAATGAAAATATTGGCTGGTCAACTGATAGAAATTGATTTAATGAAAATGGTGCTTCACGTTCTCGAAATTATTATAGTTCCTGTGATATTAGGGCTGGTGGTCAATAAATTAATTCGGAACGGGGTTTCTTGGTTACAATCAATCATGCCAACTTTATCAATGTTAGGTATGCTGATGATAGTTCTCTTAATTGTATCATCTGGTCGAGATAATTTACTTAATACAGGCCCTTTACTCTTTTTGGCTTGCATGATTCACCATACTACTGGCTACTTATTTGGTTATTGGAGTGGACGATTGACAGGGCTTGATGAGGCTACATGTCGAACAATTTCATTGGAAGTAGGTACTCAAAACTCTACACTTGCCTCTGTTCTTGCTTTACAGATGGGTAAAGTTGCCACTGTTGGTTTAGCGGCGGTAATTTCGATTCCTTGGATTACAATTGAAGGAACATCCTTAGCAAATTGGTGGCGAAATAAAGAATAGCCTAATTAGGGACTTTCTCTTTGTAAAATGAGAGAGTCCTATTTGTATTTTTATTCTTCCAACGACCAGCATTGTGATGGTTTTGGAGTAGTTTTAGAGTTAATTAGTTGATTGTCAAACTTTTACTTATTTGCTCGTGTTGGACGCAACTAAATTTGAGTGCCAACGCCTTCAAAGTGTTCTCAAGATACATGAGAACTAAGATAGAAAAAAGCGTAGAAACTGCTCTAATCGAAAGTCGCCAAACCAAATCTGCATACCAAGTTCTGAAAAAAGAAATCGCACGGGCGACCCCGTGAAAAGCAAAAGAATTTATTTTTCGGAGTAAAATTTGAGCAAATACCACGCATTGGAAATGTCGAAGTTGACTATGCGTTTGACATTTTTGGAGACTTAGCAATATTTGCGTGTCGGAGATAACGATTAGTCATAATGAAATCGGCATTTTAAAATATGGATTTCCTCATTTTCATATCTGTAAATTAAGCGATGTTCATCATCAATTCTTCTTGACCAAAATCCAGAATATTTATGTTTTAATGGTTCGGGTTTACCAATTCCGTCAAAAGGATTTCTTGAAATATCTTTCAAAAGCTCATTAATTCTTTTTACCTTCTTTTTATCTGTATTTTGCCAATAAATATAATCTTCCCAAGATTCATCTACAAAAATATATTTCATATTTTATAACTCAATTAAGTCTTTTGTAAATGATTTACCATTTTTAAACTTTTCGATAGCAGAATCTAATCTACTTTCATTTTTTCGAGAAGATAACTCATGATTAGTAGCCATCAGCGAGTTGTATTCTTCTAAAGACATAACTACGATTCCCTCATCTTTGCCACGATTGATAATTAAAGTTTCAAAATTTTGGACAACCTTATCAAGGTAAGATTTAATATCTTTTCTAAAGTCAGAAATATTTGCTGTTATCATATTTGTACGATTATTTGTACAAATATAGGTACAAAAGGATTAAGGTACAAGTAATTTTGAAGAAATTTGACTTTATTGAAGAAACCATTCCAACCAAAAGCATTGAGATGGTTGGGTTTTAAAGTTAATTTATTGATTTACAATTACTTACCTTTTCTTAATGCGGGAGTTGGACTCCAAGAAAAGTGAAACACCAACTCATTTATGTTGTCCCACGGACAACATGCACTCGGTGATGGTAAAACTAAGGTGTTTATTGCTGAAAACCAAATTTGAACGCCAATTTTTGCTCTGAGTGAATGTCGCAGGAGAGTTTGAAGACCCCTTGAAATCGCCCTAATATCTGGTCGAAGTGATGCTCGAAGTTCTTTGAAAAAGTCCAAAAGTGTTTGTCGTCCGTCCCAAAATATGCTATTTTTGAATAAAAAAGATGAAAATGTCGATTTATCGAAAGTTAGTTTGAGTAAATAAAAAAGTAAAGTGTTGTTAAAAGGGGGATAAAAATTAAGCTGTAATAAATTAATGTAGTTTTGACAAAAATATATACCCTTAACTTAATATCTTCAAAAGCATCGTGTTTGAAATACTCTTTGTTTTCAATCATAAATCTATCGTAATCAGCAGGTGAATGGTTGTCATGTTCTTTTAAAATTTGTTGATATTTAGCATCAATTTCTCTGCAAAAAGCATTAATTTCATCTGATGTGGCATTTTCATTTAGCGTTTTATATCTTCTAACTTCATTGTATAGCCGTCCTAATTCTAAAGCACAATCATGAAATTTTATGGCTTTTAGTTTGTAATCACCTGCACTTTCAATCTGACTAAATACTAGGACTAAAATAGATAAAGCAGTTGACCCAAATGCTAATAAATTTGAGTCAATGAGTTTTGTGAAATTTAGTTGATAAACTGTTATTAGCCCTGCAATAATCAAATATGATGATAGCAATGCTATTGAAATATTTGAAAGGTTTGCTTGTGTTAAAAGCCTTTTGTTTGCTATAAATCGAGAGCCTTTAGTAATCCAAAGTTTGTAGCTTAATTCTTCTAAAAATGTTTTTTCTAAGTGTGATTTATAATCAGGTCGCTTTTTCCCTCTGTTTTTATAACGTTTAAATTCAAAGTAGATAGCGTAAAGTACCGTTAAGATAACGAGAATGATAATAATATTTAAAAATAGATTCATTTATGCGTAGAAAACGTTCCAACGACCAGCATTGTGATGGACTTGGAGTAAATTTAGAGTTAATAAATAAAGCATCAGACCTTTACACAATGCTTTCGAGTTGGACTAAACTGACTTTGCGACCGCTCTGATAAGACGTCCAAAGGACGGCTGACACGCCAACCAACCCAATCCAGCAAGGCTGAATGCTGGAAGTAAAATTGCACGGAAAAATACAAAAAAGCAAAGACGTTGAGTAAATTTTTGAGAATCGAAGAAAAGTTGGCAAAAATACCACTCAGAGAACTTGTCGCCAGCCAACTTTGCAAGCAGAAAATCTTACTTGGCGAACCAGAATGCTGCCACGTCGCAAAAAATTAGGCGTTTGAAACGCTTGAAAACATAGCGAATTCGGCTCGTCGGAGGTGCTTATGGGCTAAAACAGTTAATCTATTTTAGTCGCAAACTTTCTTATCCATAATCGCAAACTTAATGATATAGCTGCGAAATATCAATTTCAAAATCAATGTCAGTAATATTTTTTAAAGCCTTTAATGTTTTTTCATTTGCAAAAATTTCTGCACCACAATTTTCAATTGCAATGACAGTATTTTTTTCGAGAATATCAGTATCCATACCGTCTTCATCTAAGACATTAACCATAATTGAATTACCTACAACAATTCGTTTGTGATAATGGTATGGGAATTTATTCCAAATTGTTTTTCCATCAACATCTATACCTTCTTCATGATGAGGAATATTGCTTATATAAGTAAAAACCCCATCGTCAAAATTTAGGATTTCATGCGATTTAGCACCATGATTAAATGAATATATTCCATTTTCTTCATGGACTAAATCTCCAATGATTTCGGCCGTTTTTAATGAACTAATTAGTTTTTGAATATCAATTTTTTCGGATTGATTTCTTGCAAAAAGAGTAAATCCATCGTTTGGGTAGTATGACATTTTTAGAAAATTTCCAACGACTCGCAAGTGCGATGCTGGGGATTTATTTTGATTTAACTAATTGATTTTAAGGCGTTTACGTACTTGCATAGAGTTGGACGAAATGAACTTTGAGACCGTTCTGATTT
>JAIYBU010000046.1 GCA_027488335.1 Cytophagaceae bacterium | reverse complement strand
CGCTGGGCGGCATTCCGCTGGGCGGCATTCCGCTGGGCGGCATTCCGCTGGGCGGCATTCCGCTGGGCGGCATTCCACCTTTGCAAGGAAATGCTATTAGTGCTAATGATGTGAAATAATGACTATTGACAGGGAAGATGAGGCGTCGGTTGAAAAACTGACGCTTTTCTTTTTATAGCTATTTACTACAAATCTTGATGAGTAATTATCTCGGTTATAGCCCATAAGTAATTAGTAATCAGAAAACTACAAAAGATTCGGTTCTAAAAGTCAGCATACGAAAACCTTACGTATCCTAAAATATTGAATATTACACAAGATTGTTTTGAGTTTCGGGACAGATGCACTAATTTTACGTCCGCAAAAATGCAAAATTCTAAGCGAAAATGAGAGAAATACAATTTAGAGAAGCTCTACGTGAAGCCTTATCGGAAGAAATGCGTCGTGACGAAAACGTTTTCTTGATGGGTGAAGAAGTAGCCGAATACAACGGTGCTTATAAAGTAAGTCAAGGGATGTTGGATGAGTTCGGAGCAAAACGAGTTATCGACACGCCAATCGCCGAATTAGGTTTCGGTGGAATCGGAGTTGGGGCTGCCGTGAATGGTTTGCGTCCAATCATCGAATTCATGACTTTCAATTTTTCTTTGGTTGCTATCGACCAAATCATCAACTCGGCAGCCAAATTTATGGCTATGTCGGCTGGTCAATACTCTTGTCCGATTGTATTTCGTGGACCAACAGGAAATGCAGGTCAATTAGGTGCTCAACACTCACAAAACTTTGAAAATTGGTTTGCCAATACCCCAGGTTTGAAAGTAGTTGTACCACATAACCCTTACGAAGCAAAAGGTCTATTGAAGGCCTCGATTCGTGACAATGACCCGACTATTTTTATGGAGTCGGAGCAAATGTATGGCGATAAAGGTGAAGTGCCAGAAGGTGAATACATTATTCCATTGGGCAAAGCGAATGTCGTAAAAGAAGGCTCAAACGTAACAATCGTATCGTTCGGAAAAATGATTCCAAGAGTTGTTCTTCCTGCCATTGCAGAATTAGAAAAAGAAGGAATAAGCGTTGAGTTAATCGACTTACGTACTGTTCGTCCGATTGATTATGCAACTGTTATCAATTCAGTGAAGAAAACAAACCGTTGTGTAGTAGTGGAAGAAGCATGGCCTTTGGCAGCTATTTCATCAGAAATTACTTATCATTTACAACGTTATGCGTTTGATTATTTGGATGCTCCAGTGATTCGTGTAAACAGCATGGATATTCCACTTCACTACGCTCCAACGCTCATCGAAGCTACATTACCAAACGTAAAACGTACGGTTGATGCAGTAAAGAAGGTGATGTATAAATAATATCTTCGTAGATTAAAAAGAAGCATTGTTCAATTTCGGGCAATGCTTTTTTTGTTCGAGTTCAATATTTTTCATGTAAAAGAGAATTTTCTAAGCAATCTATCATAAACAAAACCTACAATTAAATGAACTATACAGCATCCCCGCAGCGATACCAAGACATGGAGTACCGTCGCTGTGGTAAAAGCGGACTAAAACTTCCGGCACTTTCATTGGGTCTATGGCATAATTTCGGAGGCATTGATAATTTCGAAAATGCTCGTACAATTCTGAAATTGGCCTTTGATAGCGGCGTTACGCACATCGACTTAGCCAATAATTATGGCCCGCCAGCGGGTTCGGCCGAAGAAACTTTCGGGCAAGTCTTGAAAAAAGACTTGAAACCCTACCGAGACGAATTAGTGATTACGACCAAAGCGGGTTTTTATATGTGGGAAGGCCCATACGGCGAGTGGGGTTCTAAAAAATACTTGGTTTCGAGTTTAGACCAAAGCCTAAAACGAATGGGTTTAGATTACGTGGATATTTTTTACCATCACCGTCCAGACCCCGAAACGCCGCTCGAAGAAACAATGGCAGCACTTGACCTGATTGTTCGTCAAGGAAAAGCCTTGTATGCAGGAATCTCAAATTACAGTGCAGCTGATACCGAAAAAGCTGCCAAGATTTTGAAAGAATTAGGTACTCCGTGTATCATTCATCAAGCAAAATATTCGATGTTCGACCGTTGGGTAGAAGGCGGTTTGCTCGATGTTTTGGAAGCAAATGGAGCGGGTTGTGTAGCGTTTTCACCATTGGCACAAGGTTTATTATCAAACAAATACATCAAAGGTATTCCAGCTGATTCGAGAGCCGCTTCGGGTCGTGGAAATGGTGCGATTGAAGAAAATAGAATCACGGAAGAAAATGTCAATAAAGTTATCAAACTTAACGAATTAGCCGAAAAACGTGGACAAAATTTGGCACAAATGGCCTTATCTTGGGTGTTGAAAGACCCACGTATTACGTCGGTTATTTTGGGTGTGAGCAAGCCTCAGCAACTGACAGATTCGTTGGAATGTCTGAAAAATACGTCTTTCTCAGATTCAGAATTACAAGAAATTAATAGTATTTTGTCCTAAAGAGTAGTATTTTCATCATAAAATCAACAAATACATGCAAAAGCATATTTTATTTTCATTGGCTTTCAGTACGCTGGCGTATGCTTCGTGTGCTCAAAGTGCCAGCACTTCGGTAGAAACAAAAGCTCCGAACTCTACGTATCCATCGGCATTTGCTGGACAAACCCGTATTGGAGCCGTAAAAACCCAAACTCCGTATGGCTTTAAAGTCCTTACCGAAGGCCTTACTTCTCCGTGGGGTGTAAAAAGTTTACCCGATGGTCGATTGATTATCACCGAGAAAAGTGGGGTAATGAGAATCGCTAAAGTAAGTGGCGAATTGAGTAAGCCAATCACAGGTGCTCCAGCCGTAAATTCTGATGGTCAAGGCGGTTTGTTAGGTATTACTATCGACCCCAATTTTCAGAAAAACCGTATGATTTATTGGACGTTCTCTGAAAACGTTGAAGGCGGAACCCTCACATCGGTAGCAAAAGGAAAACTTTCGGCCGATGAAACCAAGATTGAAGGTGCCACGGTTATTTATCGAGCAACTCCTGCCCACAAAGGGAACTTGCATTACGGTGGAAGAATTGTTTTTGATAAAAACGGAAACCTTTTTGTGAGTACTGGTGAGCGTTCGGATAGAGTTACTCGTCCACAAGCACAGGAGTTAAATTCAAGCCTCGGAAAGATTTTACACATCACAACCGATGGTAAACCAGTGGCTGGAAATCCATTTATTGGCAAAGAAGGTGCAAAACCAGAATTGTATTCTTACGGACACCGCAACGTGCAAGGTTTGACTTTCCACCCAGTAACGGGCGAATTATTTTCGAATGAGTTTGGCCCAAGAGGTGGCGATGAAATCAATCATGTGCAAGCAGGCAAAAATTACGGTTGGCCAACAATTACTTACGGAATTGAGTATAGTGGTAAACAAATCGGTGACCCAGTTATTCAACAAAAAGAAGGTATGGAACAACCTGTTTATTACTGGGACCCATCGGTTTCGCCAAGTGGAATGACTTTTTATAGTGGAGATATGATTCCTGAATGGAAAAACAACCTTTTTGTGGGCTGTTTGAGCGGAATGCACATTGCTCGTTTGATTATCGAAAACAACCGAGTTGTGGGTGAAGAAAGATTACTTTCAGAAGAGTTCCAACGTTTTCGTGATGTAACGCAAGGTAAAGATGGTGCTTTATACGCCGTTACTGACCAAGGTCGCCTTTACAGAATTGCTAAGAAATAGTCAATGGTTGGTGGACGATAGTCCACAGATTATGAGTAAAAAGGTTATCCCGAACTTTCTTAGAAAAATAATTCATTGCCGTCTCTGACGGCAATGAATCTAATCCTATTATTAAAACGCTCATTGAGGTCTTCTAAAAACTCCAACTTACTTCGTTTTCAGCGTTTTATCAATCACTTCGAGTAAGCCGTTTTGTGGTTTGTCTTCACGTAATTGCCAAAACATAATACCGTTGAGTTTATTCTTGATTACGTACTCGGTTTTGAGCATCATTGATTCGGGGTCGTCGTAAGAGAAAAACAATTTTTCTTCTTCCGAAAATAGATACGGAGCTTGAGCCGTAGAATCCCAGAATTTTTTGTAGGTTTTGTGTTCGACTAAATATTTTTCCAAGCTATTATAAGAAACCCCTCGCTCAAACTTACAAGGTTGATAAAGTCCGTTGTTTTCGGTGGCACTTAGCTTAAATACTCGACCATACATGGCCGCCCCAATCGCAATTTTATTGGCAGGAACACCTTTGGCAAGGAGCATTTTTACACCATTGTCAACCGATTCTTTTAGCTGTGGTGTTGAATACAAACCCGTGTGGTGGCCACTTACTTCGCTATATCCATGCACTAAATCATAGCTCATCAGATTGATTCGGTCGAGTAGGGGCGTGACTTTCTCCCATTCAACCGATTCTTCAATGTATTTTGTAAATCCACCCGCCGCAAAACTTAATTCGTACTTATTGCCGAAAGTGGCTCGGAGGGTTTTGATAAGTGCCGTAAAATTTGGTTTATCTTCGGGCATAAACGGATGCCCAGGAGGGCCAGCAATAGCAGGATATTCCCAATCTAAATCAAGTCCATCGGCATTGAAATTTATAAAAAGCTTTTTAACCGAAACCGCAAATTCTTCTCGTGCTTTTTGGGTAGAAAACACACCCGAACAGGTATAACAGCCTTCCCAACCACCCAACGAAAGTATAATTTTGAGTTTCGGATTTTTCTTCTTTAATTCTACTAAACGCTTGATAGTCAGACTGTCGTTTTTATTGTCAACTGCCAGTACATTTCCTTTTAGGTGCAGAAATGAAAAAATAATGTGCGTGAGCTTATCGACTTGATATTGGTCGATGTCTTGACTATTGCCAGCATAATAACCAATGACGGCAATTTCTTTTTGTTTTTTAGGTTGGGCGAATGTGCTTACCACAAAAATAAAGTAACAAAAACAAGCCAGTAGGAGGGTTTTAGTTTGTGATTTCATGAAGATGGCTTAGAAAAACTTTAAAATGGATTTATTTAAAAAGATTTTCCAAAGATACGATTGAAAAGTTTTTTCACTCAATAATCAAAT
>JAIYBU010000042.1 GCA_027488335.1 Cytophagaceae bacterium | reverse complement strand
GGTTATTGGTCTTTCTATCATAAAATAGTTTATATTCTTTGGTTCACCGTCGGCAGTTATTGCCAAATGCTCCCCAAAAGCTATTTAGTTGTTTGATTGACTATACAATCTTATCAACTTTTTGCAAAATTACGCAAATTATACTTAGGTTAACTAAAATTACTCGGATTTGGTTTGAGGTTTCTGCTAAATAGGAATGTTTTGAGGAAATATCACCTCACTTAATGTTTGGAAAATATTATCCTTAACTCTATATAAAACAGACCTCTAAATATAAGAGTACGGCAGTTTTAGTTAACAAAGTCAACTAATGCCGATACTGAAATTGCAAAAAAAGAATTCAGACGTTGATTCGATGGAGCAAATAAAGTTGATTAGCCAATCGTAAAGACAAATAGATTCGTTGAAAACAGTAGCTAGCCAACTAAATTAAGTACTGTGACTATTGGGAACAGTGATAAATAAAAAACAGAAGCACAACGTAAACGTTATCTATCTTAGAAAGTACTAAATCTTAAAAGATTCAAAAAGGTGAGATAAGCCGTCTATCTCTTTTTCTATTTTTATAAAGTTAGTTTCAATAAAATACTGAACGAAATTTCGTAAAATATGCCATTTACTTTGGCAACAAATGAGATAAAAAAACGTTTTATAAATCAACAACAGACAAACTCGAACCATCATTTAATGAAGCCATTAACGTTTTTTGTATTTGCGTTACTTATTTTCTCGTCTTGTCGAAAAGACTTCGCCAGTTTTCAGAAATCACCAAATTTAAGCTATTCTCACAAAAGCAGTTCGACAAATGAAGCATTGATGCGTACACCAATCGAACCTATTTTGATGGCTTCTGTTGAAAACCTGCCCGTAATTTCTGATAAAGTCGAGACTTATTCATTCAGAACAATTAAAATCGAAGGTAAAAATACATCTTTAAATAATGGACGAAAAAGAAGAAACCGAAAAAATGTAGAAAAAAGAGAAGGCACATTTATTCAGAAAATATTTCCGAGTCAAACCCATAACAACAAAAAAACTATACAAAAACGCAGAAAACCAGTTCCGCTTAATTCCACTATTTATACAGGATTTGTCATATTGGGCATTGCTATTCTGCTTTCCTTGATTTCGCTCAGTTCGCTTTCATTGCTTTTTGGTGTAGCCGCTATTATTTTTCTTTACTTTGGTTTCAAGAAATATTTTAGAAAAATACAACGACGTAATATTTTTAGATAATTTGCTACTCACGATACCTCAGAACAAACGCCCGATTTCGCTCATACGATTTCTTGAAGGCTTTTAATTTGTCGTCAGAAAGTCCAACTTTTTCGATTTGAGCAATAGCAACTTCGTAATAATCCGCTAAATAATCTCTTAGACTATTTCTATGTTCAGCTCGCTTAAACGGACATATATTTTCTTCTTTTTTTACCACATCTTCGTAGTTTTCTTTCAAAAATGCCAATTCCATGTCTTCAATTTCGGCCAATAAGATAGTTAGCTTTGAGGTATCATTCACAAACGGGATAATAAAACTTATGGTTTTAATGAGGTGCCGAACAATGATATAATCCTCTTTTCCCCAATGATAAATCTGGTCGAAAGCCAAATCAACTAACTGCTCGAAACTAAATTCTCGGATATGAATGTTCTTCTTTTGGAGCAAAGTGGCTTCTTTTGAAATTGTATTGCTCAAGGCGGCTTTCTTGATGATATGTCCCAGATAATCTATGCAGTTGAGAGCCGTAGTTGGGTCGTTGACAGCGGGCGAAATGGCTTTGATGGCAATATCAACCAATTGACGAATACCGAAAGGAATATCTTGCTCATAACTCCGAAACTTACTGATAATAAACTGGTTAGCAATTTTTGGAAGATTTTCTTGATAAAAATCTCGTTCGTCATCTGAGCATTCGATTTCAACCAACGGCATTCCTTCCAGTACAAAACTGCCAACGTGTGGTTTTATTACGATTTTTGATTGATTATTTTCGGGGATTATCCGATATAAACTTTTGTATTTGATTGAATCAAGATAACCACTTTCTTCATTAATGATTAAAAGTTTATTAGCTTTACTCAACTGATAATCAGCAACATCATACAATTCGTTTATTTCTTTGATAGTCCGTTTGGCAATATTTTGCGTAATACTTGATGCGTTTATATTATCAACTACGTGGTGAATAAACAGCGGAAAAACCAAGAGAATGAGGTAAAACGAACCAACGATTCCAAATTTTGGGTAAATCAGCGAGGCATCGGACAGGCCGAAATATTGCAGGCCCATCAGATAACCGACACAAGCCAAAAACGACCATAAGAAAAATCGGCTAAAATGGTCATACTCAAAAAACGAACGAATAATTCGAGGGGAAAACTGCACCGACGCCAACTGCAATGCCACAAACACAAAAGAGAAAGTTGTAACAACCAAAGTAGCAACGATACTTGCCAGTGTCGAGAGATAGCCATCCAGCAGCACGCCTTCTTGTCCTTTTCTCAGAAAATGCAAAATAGTTGTTAGTACAGCAACAATGACATACGCAAGCAAGGTTAAATATCGCCAATCTTGCTTGATATGCTCGTGGATTAAAAATAGTTTACGCTTCAATTGATTGAGTGAGTTTTGATTGTAAAAGTAAATAAAAGCTTTTGATTCAAGTACTTCATTTCAGGAAAATTCTTCTGCCAACTTCTGTATCAAATAAATTACTCGTACTCGTAAATAGTAAACAGGTATTTTTACGCACATATCCCCTTCTGAAAAACTCTAACAGAAATCAAAGGTTGTACTAATTTAATGAACCATTGACTATTAGAATCAAACCCTTCGTTTCTCAAAGATTTGAAGGGTTTGCTTTTTTACATGGAAAAAGCACCAATATCTATTATATTTGCCGACAACTCCAAGATTTTATTACAAAAATGAAGCAATACCACGATTTATTAAAGCATATTCTCGAAAACGGTACTAAGAAAACTGACCGCACTGGCACTGGTACCATAAGTGTTTTTGGCTACCAAATGCGTTTCAATCTGCAAGAAGGCTTCCAGAAAAAAAAAAAAAAAAAAGTACATACAAAATCTATTATTCATGAACTTTTATGGTTTAT
>JAIYBU010000073.1 GCA_027488335.1 Cytophagaceae bacterium | reverse complement strand
AGACAGGTACAGTTACAGGAGCTTTAACTAACGTAGGAAACGTAAGGTTCTTATTATCAACGGCTTATACATTTTAAATAAATTAAGAATGTGGAATGATTTGAAACATATATTATCAATAATAAACAAATTCATAATCACTAAGGTGAATTATTTTTCATTCTTAACTAAAACAATCAACCCTAAAATTTATTTTTAAAACCTTTTAAAACTAAGATTATGTCTGAAAGTAAAAAAAGTTCGATGTTCTCCATTATTGGAGCATCTTCAGTTGGAACCATGATTGAGTGGTATGACTTCTATATCTTCGGAAGTTTGGCTACAATTATCTCTACAAAATTCTTTCCAGCGGGGCCAGGTAGCGAAACACTCTCGTTTCTTTCAACTTTAGCAACCTTTGCGGCTGGTTTCGTTGTTCGCCCATTTGGTGCATTGTTTTTTGGTCGTTTGGGAGATTTAATTGGTAGAAAATACACGTTCATGGTAACATTATTATTAATGGGAGGTGCAACTTTTACCATCGGGTGTATTCCAGCTTACGAAACCATCGGTGTGGCTGCTCCATTGTTAGTATTACTTTTAAGATTATTGCAAGGTTTGGCTCTTGGCGGAGAATATGGTGGTGCAGCAACCTATGTTGCCGAACACTCGCCAACCAATGAAAGAGGCTACATGACTTCGTGGATTCAGATTACGGCCACTGCGGGCTTGATTGTTTCACTAATTGTTATTGCTCTTACAAAAACAGTATTGAGCAAAGAAGATTTCGATGCTTTCGGTTGGAGAATTCCATTCTTGGCTTCCATTTTTATGGTTGGTATTTCATATATCATCCGTCGTAATATGCACGAGTCTCCGTTGTTTTCAAAAGCAAAAGCCGACGGAAAAACATCAACGAATCCTTTGAAAGAGTCTTTCGGAAATAAATTAAACTTCAAGTATGTATTATTGGCTTTATTAGGTGTAACAATGGGTCAGGGTGTGGTTTGGTACACAGGTCAGTTTTATGCGATGTCGTTCATCGAAAAAATTATGAACGTACCCAAAGAGCAAGTTGATAATATCATGATTTGGGGGTTGTGCCTCGGAACACCTTTCTTCGTAGTATTTGGTTGGTTGTCTGACCGTATCGGTCGTAAGTGGATTATGATGGCGGGTATGTTGGTAGCGATTCTTTCTTACCGCACCATTTATACAAAAATGTATGAAACTGCTGACATTAAGAATAAAACTGAAATTGTAGAAAAAGCCACTTCAGTAGCAGAATTGAAAGAAAATGCTAAAAACAAAAATGGCGGTGTTGATTCAGTTTATACAGTTACAAAAGTATTTACTGATGGAACTACATACAAAGAAGTAAAAACTAAAACATTAAAAAATGGTGCGGTTGAAATTAGTGATAAAGACGGTAAGCCTGTCATTGAAACTAAGAAAACTGTAACAATCAATGATACCGACAAATGGACACTTACTTGGTTAGTTTTTATTCAAATGTTGTTTGTAACAATGGTTTATGGTCCAGTTGCTGCATTCTTAGTTGAAATGTTCCCAATCAAGATTCGTTATACCTCAATGTCATTGCCTTATCACATCGGAAATGGTATCTTTGGTGGACTATTGCCCGCAATTGCTACTTTCTTAGTTTCAAATGCAACTAAGCTAAATACTGTAGCAGCCGAAGCTGGTTTGCCAAAAGTTGTGGAGAAACCTTATTTGGAAGGCCTCTGGTATCCGATAATCCTTGCGGGTATTTGTTTCGTAATCGGAACAATCTACTTAGATGGAAAAGACAATAAAGTAAACGATTGATTGGTACTCGTAGGAACGGCCCAATTAGACGTTCCTATATAAATGTTGAATTTTCAATACATAAAAAACATTAAGACAATGAATGCTATAAAACGAATTTTAGGAATAGTTTGGATATTAATCGGACTTGTTGCTGTTTATTACCTCATCGTTAATCAAGCAATTATGCTTTGGAACAAAGGCGGAGAAAATGTAATTCCAGCGATTATTTACACCGTAATTCTATGTCCAATGATTGCAGGTGCTTTAGGAACATTTGGCTTGTATTCGCTACAAGGCGAGTTCGACGACAAAGATTGATGTCAGAAAAATAGTTGATTGCTAAGCCGTTCAACTATCAGAAAGATAAAAAATATATTACCATAATAAGTAAGGCTTAGGGTTTAATAGAGCAATGTATGCCAGTTGAGGATTAACTCCCATTGGCATACATTCTTATTTTAAAGGGGTTTGTTTTAAACTATACTTATTTAGCAAAAATAGCTAAATAAATCTTTGAATAGTACCACGTTAGTCGTAGCTTAGTGCAATAAATCAGAAACCCTACATGAAGCAGCAAAGAGCCATTGCAATGACTATATTCTTGGTGTGTTTACTTAACCTTCCATTATTATCGTTGTTCAATAAAGCCGTTTTTGTATTTGGTATGCCCCTTGTCTATGTATATGTATTTAGTGTTTGGGCTGTAGGAATAATAATTATTGCCATCATTGCAGAATCTAAAAATGTAGAAGAGCCACAAGAACATGAATAGCTACATTTTAGGACTTATCTCGATTTATTATTTGGCGTTCTTGTTCATTGTGGCCTATCAGGCTGAAAAGAAATCAAAAAATGCCAAAAGTATTGTTAGTAATCCTAACATATATGCCCTTTCGTTGGCAGTTTACTGCACAGCTTGGACTTTTTACGGAAGTGTGGGGCGAGCCTCCACCGACGGACTTGACTTCTTGGCGGTTTACATTGGCCCAACTCTTGTCATGTTTTTGGCATTCCCGATATTGCTAAAAATCGTACGAATTTGTAAAACCCAACGCCTTACGAGTATCGCTGACTTTATTTCATCTCGTTATGGTAAAAATCGTTCTTTGGGAGTTTTAGTGACCATAATATGCTTATTATCAGGTATTCCATATATCGCATTGCAATTAAAAGCTATTTCAAATAGCTTTGGGATTCTAACACGAAGCCTTGTGAATACCAATATTTTAGTTGACCATACATTTTATATTGTCATTTTGTTGGTCCTATTTACTATTTTATTTGGTACTCGAAATGTAGAAGCAACCGAGCGACACGAAGGAATGGTATCAGCTATTGCAGTTGAATCAATTATTAAATTAATTGCCTTTTTTGCCATCGGAATTTATGTGACTTATTGGCTTTTCGGTGGTTTTGAAGATATTTATAACAAAGCAAAATTACTTCAAGCTGCCAAAAAGAATTTTGTTCTTGAAAATAAAAGTGGAATGTCGATGTGGTTTTGGCATACATTATTGGCCACAATGGCTTTTTTATTTTTGCCACGCCAATTTCAGGTGACGGTTGTTGAGAATGTGGATGAAAAATATATCAATCGAGCCATGTGGATGTTTCCTTTGTACATGTTGCTCATCAATATTTTCGTGATGCCCATAACTCTTGCAGGTGGAATCATTTTTAATGGTCAAGCCGTCAATTCAGATATGTTTGTGCTGTCGATTCCACTGCATTTTTCTAATGAATTATTGGCTATTTTGACATACATTGGAGGTTTTTCGGCCGCAACGGGTATGATTATCGTCGAAACGATAGCCATTAGCGTAATGGTGAGTAATAATTTATTGATGCCGATTTTTCTCGGAATTCCTGCATCCAAAGAAATTATTGCCCTTAATCCGAGTAGAGTTATTCAATTTATGAGACGTTTGTCGATAGCTCTTATTATATTTTTAGGGTATTTTTATTTCAAGTTTATTACCGAAAAATACTCGTTGGTTTCTATCGGAATGACGGCCTTTGTGGTAGTAGCTCAGTTTGCACCATCAGTTTTAGTTGGAATTTTCTGGAAAAGAGGCACGCAAAAAGGAGCAATGGCTGGTTTGGTTGGAGGCACTATTGTTTGGTTTTTTACGCTTATCATTCCATCATTGGTTAGTTCTGGCGTGATGTCCGATAAAATTATGAGTGAAGGTTTGTTTGGAAATACTTTATTAAAACCTTACGAATTATTTGGCATGACGGGCATGGATAATATTTCTCATGCTACATTCTGGACTTTGTTTTTCAATACTGCTCTTTACTTTTTGGGGTCATTATGTACAAAACAAACCTCAATTGAACATAATCAAGCTGTGCTTTTTGTGGATGTTTTTCGGTATTCAAAAGGAATCGAAAATTCAGTCGTTTGGCGAGGGAAAGCATTGGTGAGTGATATAATGAATCTACTTGAAAGTTTTCTTGGAACAAGTCGAACTGAGCGAGTCTCAAGGGTTTTTGCAACTCGAAACAACATTAACTTAAATACACGTTATGCCGATGCTCGTTTTGTGAATTATTCAGAAAAGTTACTTTCGGGAATCGTCGGAACGGCCTCGGCACGTATGATGGTTTCGTCGGTGGCAAAAGAAGAGGAAATTTCGCTCAATGAAGTCGTCGAAATCTTGAAGAAATCACAAGAATTGATGGCGGTAAATAAAGAATTGAAGCAAAAATCGCAAGAATTAAAATTACTTACCGAGCAGCTTCAAGCGGCCAACGAACAGTTGAAGTTTACGGATAAACTTAAAGATGATTTTTTAGCAACAGTTACGCATGAAATTCGTACACCGCTGACTTCGATAAAAGCTTTATCAGAAATTTTGTATGATAATGACGACATTGAACATTCGGAAAGACAACATTTCTTGAATACCATCATCAAAGAAGCCGACCGTTTGAGTCGTTTGATAAATCAAGTTTTAGATTTAGAAAAATTTGAGTCTGGAAAAGTAAAGGTTGCCAAAGAAACACTTAATCTTGAGGAAATTATCGAGGACTCCATCGAGTCTATTGAACAATTAGCAAAAGATAAAGGAATTTCAATCAAGACAAAAATTGATAAAAAATTGCCCAAATTTGAAGGGGATAGAGACAGAATCATGCAAGTAATGCTCAATTTGCTTTCAAATGCCTTGAAATTTACCGAGCCACACAAAGGTACAATTAAGATTACAGCATATAGTAAAGACGATAATCTGCATGTCAATGTGATTGATGATGGAGCAGGAATTGCGAAAGAGTATCAACAATTAATTTTTGATAAATTTTACCAAGCTCACGACCAAACCATCAAAAAACCAAAAGGAAGTGGTCTCGGACTGGCTATTTCAAAACGAATTTTGGAATTACATAACGGAAAAATTTGGGTAGAAAGTGAAATAGGGAAAGGTTCAAAATTTTCATTTTTGATTCCCATTGAGGAAATAAAACTAACCAAAAAATAAAAGGAAATCTATTACAACAAAGGCTACGACCATGAATATTCAGAAAAGCATAAAAGTCTTAATCGTTGATGATGAACCAAATATCTTACTTTCATTAGAGTTTCTGATGAAAAAAGAGGGTTTTATTGTCTTCATTGCCCGAGACGGAGAAGAGGCTTTCGACATCATAAAAAGAGAACATCCAAGAATTGTACTCCTTGACATTATGATGCCCAAAGTTGATGGCTATGAAGTATGTAGATTTATTAAGGGCGGTAACGAAACCAAAGATACAAAAGTGGTTTTTTTAAGTGCCAAAAGTAAAGAAGCTGATATTGAAAAAGGTTATAGCGTGGGTGCCGATTTGTACATTCCAAAACCATTTTCAACCCGTGATTTGGTGAAGAAAATAAATATGATGGCAGCGGGGGTGATTTAATGAATGCCTCAATTATAGAATGAGTGAATGATAGAATATTATTCGCCAGATATATTCATTCGCTCATTCTATCATTCAAAATTAAACTTGTACAACAAAACTATAATAAATTAATGAATTACGACTCATTTTACAGGCGAAGCATTGACCACCCCGAAGTATTTTGGGCGGAACAAGCGGATAAAATAGCATGGTATGAAAAGCCACAAACGATTCTTTCGCAGGATAAAAATGATTTCTATCGTTGGTTTGAGGGTGGGTCTATGAATACTTGTTATTTAGCGGTTGACCACCACGTAGAGCAGGGTAGAGGCAATAAAATCGCCATTATCTATGATTCAGCAGCTACCAACAAAGTCGTCAAATACACCTACTCACAAGTACAAAATGAGGTTTCAAAAATTGCAGGTGCTTTAAAATCTTTGGGGGTAAACAAAGGCGATACCGTTGTGCTTTATATGCCCATGATTCCCGAAGCGGCTTTTTCGATGTTGGCTTGTGCAAGATTGGGAGCCGTTCATTCCGTAGTTTTCGGTGGATTTGCTCCACACGAATTGGCTATCAGAATAGATGATGCTCATCCGAAAGTAATTATTTCTGCTTCGTGCGGTATTGAATTCGATAAAGTAATTCCGTATAAACCTCTGCTCGACGAAGCCATTCATTTGGCCGAACATAAAGTTTCTCATTGCTTAGTTTTACAACGACCTATGGCTCAGGCAAGTATGATTGAAGGTAGAGATATTGATTTTACTTCATTCGTAAGTGCTTCAAAACCAGTAGATTGTGTGCCAGTCAATGCTACTGACCCACTCTATGTGCTTTATACTTCAGGAACAACAGGAAAGCCCAAAGGAATTGTAAGAGATAATGGCGGACACGCCGTTGCCCTTAATTTTTCGATGCAATATATTTATGATGTTAAGCCCGACGAAGTTTTTTGGGCGGCATCGGATGTAGGTTGGGTAGTTGGGCATTCGTACATCGTTTATGCTCCGTTAATTTATGGCAGCACAACCGTGTTTTTTGAAGGAAAACCCGTCCGAAACCCCGATGCTGGAACATTTTGGCGAGTAATTGAAGAACATAAAGTAAATGTTTTCTTTACTGCTCCAACTGCTTTCAGAGCCATTAAAAAAGAAGATGCTGAGGCCAAATTGAAAGATAAATACGATACTTCTTCCTTAAAATCTATCTTTGTAGCTGGCGAGCGATGTGACCCGCCAACGCTTGAATGGCTGCAAGAAGTTGCTAAAGTGCCAATTATTGACCATTGGTGGCAGACCGAAAGCGGTTGGGGAATTGTGGCAAATATGATGGGAGTAGAGCAGTTTCCTGTAAAAGCTGGTTCGGCAACCAAGCCCGTTTGTGGTTTTGATGTACAAATTTTAGGAGAAAATGGCCAACAACTCGGTGCAAATGAAGAAGGCTATGTTTGTATAAAATTACCACTTCCACCAAGCTGCTTACCGACACTTTGGAACGACAACGAGCGTTTCAGAACTTCCTACCTTAATAAATTTGAGGGTTATTATCTCACAGGAGATGGTGGCTATATCGATGAAGATGGCTATGTTTTTATCATGGGTCGAGTTGATGATGTAATAAATGTGGCTGGACATCGCCTCTCAACTGGTGAAATGGAGGAAATTGTTGGTTCGCACAAGGCAGTTGCCGAATGTGCCGTAGTTGGTATTGCTGACGAACTTCGTGGACAGCGTCCAATTGGTTTGGTGGTGCTCAAAGATGGTACAGATTTTTCGCAGGATGAAATGGAGCATGAGTTGGTGCAACTCATTCGTGAGCAAATCGGGGCGGTTGCTTTTTTTCGTAATGCCGTGGTTGTGAAGCGTTTACCGAAAACTCGTTCGGGTAAAATTTTAAGAAAAACCATTCGTCAAATCATTGATGGTGAGCAGTTTATAGTGCCTTCAACGATAGATGATGTAACTATTTTAACAGAAATAGAAGAGTGCATCAGAAATAGAAAAATTGGAGTTTTTCAATAAATGGTTTAACATGTAGAGACGTTACATGTAACGTCTGAGGCGACCCAATTTGATATTGAAAGTAAGACAATCAACATGTAATCAAATGCCCAAAGTAATCTGGATTTCTAATTTGAGAGTTTTTGCAACCTTAACCGTAGTCATGCTTCATTGTGCAGCAGGAGGTATTTATTTGATGGGTAAAATACCCAACAGTTGGTGGTGGATTTGCAATGCCTTAAATGCTTTCGGGCGATTCGCAGTGCCAGTTTTTGTAATGCTTTCGGGGTATTTGCTCTTAGGAAAATACAAAAACTTGACAGAGTTTTTATCGAAACGGTTTTCCAGAATATTCATTCCTTTTTTAATTTGGACAATCATTTTTATGCTTTGGGGAAATTATTTCGGAATTATTCCAGCCGAAAAAACAAAGTTTGAGGTAGTAGATATTCTAAAAAAAATACTATCAGGCGGAGCAGGTGGTTCGGGGCATTTGTGGTTTGTTTATATGCTTTTAGGACTGTATTTATTTTCACCAATCGTAAGCAGATGGATTATGCAAGCGACTAACCAAGAAGTTAAATTTTTCTTAATCATGTGGTTCGTAGCTTGTACAATTTATCCTTATTTTGAAAAGTTTTTAGGTATCAAAATCAACTTTGAGATTAGGTATTTTTCGGGTTATTTGGGCTATTTTGTTTTGGGCTATTTCTTAGGAAATCTCCAAATCAATTTGCCTCAAAAAAAAGTCGGTTTTAGTGCATTAGCCGTTTTTCTGATAAGTTGGATAATTACTTTCGTAGGAATCTACTTTTCGACGTTATCAAATAACAAGGCTTATGAATCAAGTTTGTTTGATTATCTGAGTCCGTCGGTTATTTTGATGTCAATATCAGCGTTTTTGACGTTTAAAAATCTGCTGAATGTTGAGTTTTTGCCAACTTTAACTGCCCAATTAGATAAATTTAGTTATGGAATGTATCTGATGCACTTGATTCCGATGAAAACTTTGTCACGTCAGTTTCAGATAAATTTCAAATGGATTCATCCAAGTATCGGCATTACAACGCAATTTATTCTGACAACGATGATTTGTTATGTAGTCATATTTATATTAAGTAAAATACCCAAAAGTAGTTGGATTACTGGGTAGGTATTAATTAGTAGAAATTAGTTTCTGGGAAACTGGATTAAAATTTCTGACAATAGCGATTAGCCATTTTACAAATAACATTTATATCATTTATTCAATTTTAGTACCTTTTTAATAATTAACCAAATGAAAATCAACTCTTTTGAAGAATACGAAGAAGCTTATAAGAAAAGCGTAGAAAGTCCCGAAGATTTTTGGGGCGAAATTGCTGCTAATAATTTTGAATGGAAAAAACCGTGGAGAAAGGTGCTGAATTGGAATTTCAGTGAGCCAAAAATTGAATGGTTTGTAGGTGGAAAACTCAATATTACAGAAAACTGTCTGGACCGCCATGTAAAAGATAAGCCAAATCAACCTGCCATTATTTGGGAACCAAACGACCCTAATGAAGAAAGTGTAACGCTTACTTATCGCCAATTATTTGAGCGTGTGTGTCGTTTTGCCAATGTGCTGAAGCGTAATGGCGTTAAAAAAGGCGACCGTGTTTGTATCTACATGCCAATGATTCCTGAGTTATCCATCGCTGTGTTGGCTTGTGCCAGAATTGGTGCGATTCACTCAGTGGTTTTTGGTGGTTTTTCGGCCTCTTCCATCGCTGACCGTATCAATGACTCGCAATGCGTAGCGGTAGTCACGACCGACGGTGCCGTGCGTGGAAACAAGGCAATTCCGATGAAGGATACTGTTGATGATGCCATGATTGGCTGTCCATCAGTGAAAAAGGTTATCGTTGCCACTCGGACTCGTACAGCCGTAAGTATGATAAAAGGTCGTGATGTTTGGTGGGAAGAAGAAGAAAAACACGTAACAAGCGACTGCCCTGCCGAAGAAATGGACTCAGAAGACCCACTTTTCATTCTTTATACATCAGGTTCGACAGGAAAACCAAAAGGCGTAGTTCAAACTTGTGGTGGCTACATGGTTTATGCGGCATATACATTCCAAAATGTTTTCCAGTATAAGCCAGGAATGGTACATTTCTGTACGGCCGATATTGGCTGGATAACTGGACACTCATACATTGTTTATGGTCCATTGGCTTCGGGAGCAATTTCGGTATTGTTTGAAGGTGTACCGACTTATCCAGACGCAGGTCGTTTTTGGGATATTGTTGAAAAACACAAAGTAAATATTCTTTATACAGCTCCAACTGCTATTCGCTCGTTGATGGGTTTTGGTTTGGAATACGTAGAAGGAAAAGATTTGAGTTCGCTCAAAGTTTTAGGTTCGGTTGGCGAGCCAATCAACGAAGAGGCTTGGCAATGGTATTCAAAAAATATTGGTAAGGATAAATGTCCAGTAGTAGACACTTGGTGGCAAACTGAAACGGGTGGAATTATGATTTCTGCCTTGGCAGGAATCACACCTTTGAAACCCGCTTGGGCGTCGTTGCCGCTTCCAGGTGTGCAAATGATGTTGGTTGATGAAAATGGAAATGAAATTTTGGGTGGAAACGTGAGTGGAAATTTGTGTATTAAGTTCCCGTGGCCATCTATTTTACGTACAACATGGGGTGACCATGAGCGTTGCCGTACCAATTATTTCTCAGCATATCCAAACCTTTATTTCACGGGTGATGGTGCGATGCGTGATGAAAACGGTTTCTACCGAATCACGGGTCGTGTAGATGATGTATTGAATGTTTCGGGACATAGAATCGGTACTGCTGAAGTGGAAAATGCGATAAATATGCACACAGGTGTCGTAGAAAGTGCCATTGTTGGCTATCCGCACGATATTAAAGGACAGGGAATTTATGCGTATGTTATCTGTGAAAGCACAATTCACGATGAAGATTTGACTCGCCGAGATATTTTGGCAACAGTTTCTCGTATCATTGGGCCAATCGCAAAACCTGATAAAATTCAGTTTGTGACAGGTTTGCCAAAAACTCGTTCGGGTAAAATCATGCGAAGAATTTTGCGTAAAATTGCCGAAGGCGAAACTTCAAACTTAGGCGATATTTCAACGCTTCTCGACCCAACGGTAGTGGAAGATATTAAGAATGGAGCTGAGGCTTTGAAGTAAGAATTTTAGTATTTAATAAAAGTCAAGTTTTAGAGATTGTACTTTAAAACTTGGCTTTTTCTTCAACCAATCTTTGCCTCCACCCAAAGCCCCGTCAGAATCAATAAAATGACCAAAAAATAAGCCCATTCGGGCAAAAAAACTTGTAATTTCTGCTCCGACCCCGAAGAAATAGCCTCTGATTTTAGATAGGGTTTTAGTAAATTAGCCTTTGCCAAAGCACTTTGGTTTGCTTCAACATACACTTCTAAAGAATCTTGAAAAGGCTGCCAACCAGTTTTTCTGAACGTATAAGCCGCTTTTGAAGAAGCTGAATTAATAGCCGATTGAATGGTTTTGATAGTATCATCTTCAATGCTCAACTTGCTTTGCCAACTTGAAGAATTTAGAAGAATCTCTTTTCTTGCATCTTGAAAAATCGGTGCGGTAACTTCAATATTATTATCGAATGACGGATTTAATGCTTGAAATGCACTTTGCCAGATGCGTGTATAAGTCAAACTATCGCCACTGAGCATGAGTGGAAATGTTTCATTAAGCAAACTTATACCTACTTTTCCAGTTTTTTTCTGAATGGCAATCGGATAATCAAAAATCGACTTTTGTGTGGCATTCACCTCAAATTCATAAGGATGTGCCGTTAATTCCTGCGTAATTGGTCGGTTTTCTTGCATACTTGTTCGTTTCAATTTCCATTGTGTACCCAAATTTCGATTAATATCTTTCGCTGCCAAATCTGGATTTTCGAGATTGATAAACAAAATACTTTTGCCTTCTGAAAATGCTTTTTTTACTAAACTATTTCCAGCATTCGCTGGGTCGGTGATGATAATATTGGGTAAAAATGTCTTTTGAGTTTGATTGATAGAAATATTACTTAATGTGTTTTTGGCAATCGTTGTCTGAATTTCAACCTTATTTCCTCCTTTTCCGAGCCAATCGGCCAAAGTTTTGCTCTCAAAATCGGGGTTACTTAAAATGAAAAGGATATTATTGGGCTGATTCTTTATGCTGTAAAAATGGATGGTTTGTAGCAGTTTTTGGTCTAATTCTAAATGTAACGAAGTTCGCCCAATCGAAAATGCGGAAAAATTAAGACTAAAAGTAGAAAAGCCTTTAGGTAGATTTAAACTATCTAAAACTTGATTACCGAATTTTATTTTTATCGTTTTGGGCTCTGAGAGCTCAATTTTGCCCGCAACTTCCTGCATTTCTCCTTTTCGAATGATACTCTTCCAGCGAATATCTTGTATTTCATCAGTTTTAAAATTTGGAATCCATGAAATAGAATTCTGACCAAGTTTACTCAATATTTCTGGCGAAACATCTTGTCCTAAGAAATAAATTTTGCCCAGTTTTGAAGCAAATTCAGCGTTTTCATTGACTCTTCGATTAAATTCCTTTTGTGAAAATACTTCACCTATTTTTAAACTATCTTTTGTGTTTTGGAGAATATCAGTAGAAACTCCATCACTATGAATCAAGATTCTGCTTGTATTGACCGATTGATTCCAAGACGGATTAATAATCAACATACCGACACTCAACCACAACAATAAATTCAATCCAACCTTAATTTTGCTGGCTTTTTTCTTCCACAACGCAACCAACTGAATAGCCAATAAAATGATTAATCCAGTTGCAAGTAGCCAATCGTAAATTGTAAAGTTTAATGTCATTATAATAAGTTATTTTTCACCACGGCACAAGTGCGGTGAAAGTCAATTTAAAAGTGCCTCCAAAATGCTTTTTCTAATTTTTTATTGCTCAGATACGAAGCATTTTTAGGCGTATTTTTATTCGGTAAAGTCTTGTTTATCAGTTGATAAAGTTTGGTTTTTAAGGATAATTGTTCATTCCTTGAAAGGTCTTTGTCGTTGATAATTGCCTGTAAATTGCTTAAAATAGACCAATTCGATAAACTACTATTGACCACTTTATTGCCCAAAGCTAAACTCAATTCTAACATTTTTTGCTTTTGAAAGCCACCCAATTTTTTACCTTCGGTTTTGGTTTCAATGATACCCATAACTTCCGTAATTAGATATTCAATTTGCTGTTGGGTATAGTTTTTTTCGTACTTAAACTGAGTATTAAACTTGGTTAACTCGCCAGTCATGCGTTTTTCTTTTTCCTTGATTGGTGGCGGGTCGAAGCTTGTTTTCTTGACAAAAGTTCGGGCTTTTTGTTGAGCAGATTTCAAATATTCAAGGGCTTTTTTCTCAAACGGAATCGCTTTTTCGGGTTCATACATTCGTAAATGCAATTCCGACTGCCACATTTGTTCCAAAGCCATTTTCAATAAACTTCGAGTCGATTGTTCGTAATAGGTATTCGCCTCTCCATCATCGTGCGAATGGACATAATCAGCTAAGAGGCTTGCCACAGGGTCGCTATCATTAGATTTTTCGGCACCGTGCTGGTGTTCATGTTTTTCGCCATCTTCGTGGTTGCCTTCGCCCTCATCGTGGTCGTGTCGGAAGCCTTTTAACATATCTCCATCGGTTTGTACATCGCTTGGAAGTGCATTTACGCCACCAATTGAACTCTCCTCTTCTTCCCCTAAATATTGTCCGTAGCGTAATCTGAGGGCTTTTTGGTCGAAACCAATTTCGTTGGAAGTGCTATTGAATGTTTCTTTTGATAGTTTTTTTCGTTGAGCAATGAGTTTTTCGGTATCAATAATTATTTGACGTTGACTTCTAAAATATTCGGGCATAATATTCATGGCCATCGTTGCTAAATCCGATTCCTCAGTCTGCGAAGTATCTTTATAAACAATAAAATATGTATCTGATTTTGTGTAATTGGGTGTTGGACGTTTATTATCGAATGCTGCCCAGTAGTAATAAAGTTCGTCGCCAGGAGCAAAATTTAAAGCTTTTAAATCAATATTTTTTGAAATATTGGCTTGCTTAAAATTGCTTTGTGTAATCGGAAATTTGACTTCTCTAAACTTCACGTTTTCGCCCGAACCACGAGCTAAAGTAGCCACAATAAATGCGTGATTTACCAGAAAATCATCCGAGATTTTGGCTGAAATCTGCACATTTTTAGTGTCTTTCAAGAAATGTAATTGATATAATTCCTTTGAACTTGGTTCGATTTTCGGAGCTAAATCGGGAATTGCCTCCAGACGATAATAGTCAGACTGATAAACCAAAGAGTCATGCCAAAAAGCCTTAAACGCATATAAACCCGAACTAATCAGTTGGTCGGAATACTCAAATTTTTCACCCGATTTTTTGAGCAAAATTTCCTCTCCTCGATTATTACTCAGTTTCACAGCTAAATCTTGTGACGAAGAAAATTCTAAACGCCATTTTAATACCGAACCGCTAATAGCAGAGGCGTTCATATTTTCAGCATTTGTACTGGGTAAACCTGTATAAGACGGCGGTGAGATGCTTAATTCGGCTGAGACAAATGTAGGTATTTGTGCTTTTTTTTGGGTAGAAAATAGTGAGTTTTCTCGCTTATTAAAGGCATTTTGCTGAGAAAAGTCAAGTTTTGGTACAAAAAAATAAGCTAAAGTTGAGGCAATAAAAGCTAATATAAAGAAAGGAGTTTTAGAATCAATTACCCAAGGAGTTTGAAAATTAGTTTTTGAAAAAAGTCTTTCGAGCTGAAGCTGTTGAGCTAAATTGGGTTGTTCAATAGTCAATAATTCAAGGCTGTATTCAGTATCCTCAAGTTTTTTATGAATGAGTTGAACGGCTTCTTTTTGCTTATTTTGAAAAAGTTTTGTCCAAATTGCTACTCCAGCAAAAGCCAAAACTCCTGCAACCACAGCAAAAAAGAGAGATTTTGTTAATAAAAGTGTCAAAAAAAACACCGAACCTGCCGCCAATAAACACATTAGTATTGCAACTGCATACAGTTGAAAATTTACATTCGCTATGATTTGTTTCAGTTTGTTCATGCGTTTTTATGAATGGCCAGCCATCGTTCAATACCCAATAATACAATAAATAGTAGCAACAACGTTTTTGAAAACCACGCATTTGCTGCTTGTTTGGGGTATTCATGTACTTTAAATAAAGCATCAATTTGCTTTTTACTCAATGGCTGATTAAAATTTTGTAAACCAAAATGTTTGATAAGTTGCTCGCCCAAAAATTCGGGTAGATTTCCATTAAAAACTAATTCGGAAGCTTGTGGTTTCAACTGACTTGGCAGAAAAATAACGTTTGCTTCGTCTAAATCTTGATTTTTGGATTGAGCTGTATTTGAAAAAATATATAATGTGTTGGTATTTTTATTTCTATAGATGTATTTATTATCAAACACTACATCATACATTTTATTCGCAACCATTTTTTCATCAATCTGAAATTCAAATTGATAAATTTCGTTGAGAGCTTTCAAGGCCGCTTTGATACTTTGCGTTTCGTTAGCATCATTGTTTTGAATCAAAACTTTAATTGCTCCTTCATGATTCGCCTTGTAATTTTTATTTGCAATAATTTGATTGACGAGTTCATTTTTTTTATTTACAAACAAATTCTTGTTGCCCAAGAATGCAATAAAACCTTGATTTTGGGTTGAAGTCGAATCTGTAATTGTGTGAGTATGAAAAGCCTTCGGAACGAAAATATGAGGAAAATGAGTTAGCTTCTGACTATTGATGAAATATAGCTCAATTATCTCATTATCAATGTTTTTACTAATATTATTAATGCTATTTTGCAGTAAATTAGCATCAATTTTTTCTTGTTTGGGCAATTGATTAAGGCCTTGAAATGCTTGCGTTTTTGAAGTCATCCAGTAGCATTTTTCTCCTTTTTTGAGAGCTTCTTCAATCTCGAATTTATAATTTTCTATAATTAATTTATTGGGCTGGATTAAATGAAGTTTTGCTTTTTCCTTGGAAGCTTTTGTCCATTTAATCAAGGGTTTCGATAAAATAAAACTCAACAATAAAAGTAGTAAGCACCTGATAATGAGCAATAAAATATTATCCAATCTGATTCCTCTCGACTGTTGAAGATTTTTCTCACTTAACCATTGAGTGGCTGCCCAAGTAATCACTTTGCCTTTTTTCTGATGCCAAAAGTGAATAACAATCGGAATAGAAATGGCTAAACTTCCCCACAATATGTATGGATTCAAAAACTCCATCGTTAGAAATTTCTCTTTTTAATTGATTCCAAAATTACACTCGCAATGGGTGTTTCTAAATTTGCTCTGAACAAATGAACAAACGGTTTTTGCAGAGCATTTTCAATATTTTTTAGATAAGTTCCTGCATTTTTTCTTACCTCATCTTTAATCGCTTCCGCCTCCAACTCAAGCTCTTGCCCCGTTTCTAAATCTTTGAAGCGATAAAACCCTTTGAGGTTAAACTCTTGCTCATGTTTACCCAAAATCTGAAAAATCAGAATCTCTCGGTGCGGGTTTGCTAAACTCGAAATCAAGCGAATCCATTCATCATCTACTTGCAGTAAATCTGATGCCAAAATCAGCACTTCTTTTTGTTTGGAAGAACTCAATGCTGGAAATTTTGGGTCTTGATTTTGCCATTTCCCACTGGCTTCTACTTTTTCGAGTGTATATAAAATTCGTTGAAATGACTGTTTACCCGAACTTACGAGCGTCTGTAATTCACTATTTTGAAGACCATATAAACTCATTAAATCGCCTTGTCTGTACCCCAAATAGGCCAACGATGCCAATAAAATCTTGCAATAGTGTAATCTACTTACATTATTTTCAATATAATTCATCGAACCCGATAAATCAATCATAAACTTGAGGTGAAAATTACTTTCGGTCGAAGATTCTCTTACTAAATGTTTATCGGTACGGGCATACAATTTCCAGTCGATTCTCTTGGGGTCGTCGCCTGCTTCGTAGTGTCGGTATTGCTCAAATTCAATGCCGTAGCCATAGCGTTTACTATGGTGAATGCCCAACATCAGTTGTTCACTCACCAGTTTTCCAGCCAGTTGTAGGTTATTGAGTTTGATTAGTTCAGATGTAAGCATAATCGGATTCTATTTCTTCAACAAATCCTTAATTACATCGTCGGTTGTAATCCCTTCGGCTTCGGCTCTGAAATTTAATGCAATTCGGTGCCTTAAAATAGGATAGACGAGTGCTTCAATATCTTCGGGTAGTACCGAGAACCGTTCGTTCAATACCGCTCTTGCTTTTGCACAAAGTACCAATGCCTGACCCGCCCGAGGGCCTGCACCCCATTCACACCATTCTTTTACGAAGTTTGAGTTAGTTGTAGCTGGGCGAGTTGCTCTCACAATTTGATTGATTTTAACAATCAATTCTTCGCTAATATGCACTTCACGGGTGAGTTTTTGCAAATCAATGATGTCATTATCGGTCATAATTGTCTGTAAAACTGGTTTGTTTGTGCCAGTGGTACTTTTCAGAACATCCAATTCTTCATTTTCAGAAGGATAACCCAGTTTTATATATAATAAAAAACGGTCGAGTTGGGCTTCGGGAAGCGGGTATGTACCTGCCTGTTCGATTGGATTTTGGGTAGCAATAATCAAAAAAGGTTTTGGTAAATCGTAGTTTGTGCCTCCATACGTCACTTTATATTCTTGCATGGCTTCGAGCAATGCCGCTTGTGTTTTTGGAGGCGTGCGGTTGATTTCATCGGCCAAAACGATATTAGCAAAGATTGGACCTCGATTAAATTTGAAGAATTTTTTACCAGTTTCGTGGTCTTCCTCCAAAATTTCAGTACCGACAATATCACCTGGCATGAGGTCGGGCGTAAACTGGATTCGCTTGAATTTCATGTCGAGTGCTTTCGACAAAGTGCTGACCATCAGTGTTTTTGCAAGACCTGGTACGCCTTCGAGCAAACAATGTCCGCCTGCCAAGAGTGAAATCAGAATTTCGTCAATAGCCGTTTGTTGACCGACAATAACTTTGGCAATTTCTTTTTTTAGTAGGGGTAATTTGGCTACTAATGTTTT
>JAIYBU010000138.1 GCA_027488335.1 Cytophagaceae bacterium | reverse complement strand
TAAACATCTTCAATAATTTCGCAACTGCTGTGCTAATTTCTTTATCTGTATCCATCAAATCATTGACCGTCTGAATGGCGTGAATAACCGTACTGTGGTCACGACCTCCAAAGTGATACCCAATTGATTTCAACGAAAGATTTGTTAATTCTTTGGCCAAATACATGGCCACTTGACGAGGCAACACAATTTCACGTAAACGACTCTTTCCCTTCAAATCGGCTGTACGAACTTTGTAATATTCTGTAATTGCGTCAATGATTGTATCAACCGTTACTTCACGCTCCGAATCTTTCACCAAATGGCGAAGCGTAGTTTTGGCTAATTCTAAATTAATCTCACGACGAGTAAGCGATGCCTGTGCCAGAAGTGAAATCATTACACCTTCCAATTCACGAATATTTGTATCAATGCTATGAGCTAAATATTCAATTACTTCGTAAGCAATGTCGATTCCTTCGGCTTGTACTTTTTTCTGAATAATTGCAATACGGGTTTCTAAATCGGGCGTTTGTAAATCGGCCGTTAGACCCCATTTAAAACGTGATAAAAGTCGGTCTTCTACGCCTTCCAATTCTCTCGGTGGGCGGTCAGATGTCATCACAATTTGGCGACCCGACTGGTGAAGATGATTAAATATATGGAAAAAAGTTTCTTGTGTTTTTTCTTTTCCAGCTAAAAACTGCACGTCATCAATAATCAAAATATCAATCTGCATGTAAAAATTCATGAAATCTTGCAGACTATTATTTTTGATAGCATTGATAAACTGACTCGTAAATTTTTCGGACGAAACATAAAGTACAAATTTTCCGCCCGCTTTATTTTTCATAAAATTCCCGATGGCTTGCACTAAGTGAGTTTTTCCGAGTCCAACGCCGCCGTAAATCATCAACGGATTAAACGACGTAACCCCAGGTTTTGATGCAACCGCAAAACCCGCTGCTCTTGCCAAACGATTGCAATCTCCTTCTACAAAATTATCGAACGTATAATTTGGATTAAGGTAAGAATCAAGGCTTAGCGAGTCCAAATCCTTCATCTGAAAAGGATTTTTTACCACATCGGCCGTAGGATTATCGGGCTTAGCGTATTGCGGACTATGCACTGGAGGCATATTTACCGCAATTTGTGGCTCATTTTTCTGACGATTTCCGCTATCAACCACTATTGAGTATTCGAGCATTCCATCACGACCAATGGCATAATCCAACGATTTTCTTAATAAATGCACATAGTTCTCCTCCAACCACTCGTAGAAGAATTGGCTCGGCACTTGGATGGTCAGTTTTTTTCCTTCTAATTTAGCGGGTACAATCGGCTCGAACCAAGTTTTGTAGCTTTGTTCGGAGATGCTTTCCCGTATCATTTTAAGGCAATTTTGCCACACTATGTCCACTTCACGTTGCAATGTCGTATTGAAGTTTTTAGGGGTTTCTAAAACGGTCATTTTTTTTAGTCAAAATCAAAAGGGTTGCAAAGATAACAAAAAAATCAACCTAACCGAGTAATGAATTTTGAGATTTTTAAACTAATATCAAAGTATTTCCTGAACTAAATTTTACCAAATAAAATTTGTCTGATAAAAGTACAAAGCTTATTTTTACATTGTCAGAGTACAACAATTATAACCTTAGAAAAATACAATTTCATTCATGAAAAAAAAACTCTTTACCGAATTTCCAGAAATTACTAAAAATGACTGGATTGCCCAAGTAACTAAAGATTTAAAAGGAAAAAACTTCGATGATACACTTGTTTGGCACTCACTCGAAAATTTTAATATTCAGCCTTACTATGCAAAAGAAGATTTAGATAATTTACCACTTGCAGAAATGCAAGCCGCTCAGAAAAACAAGAAAACAGGTTCATGGCAAAATCGACCGTCGGTACAATATACCAACGAAAAAGAAACTAATGCTCTAATAATCAATTATTTACAACGTGGAGCAGATGCTGTAAATATTGATTTATTGAATGTAGATGTATCTCAAATTGATTTCGTGAAATTGCTCAATACTATTAAATTGAGTGAGACTCCAATCTTTTTTGCAACACTTCAAGGCTCAGAACTACTAATAAATCTCGCCAAGTTTGTACATTATTTACCAAAAGGCGGCGTAGAAGTGGATGTAATCAAGCATTTATTTGCCAGCGTTTCTTCGGACAATAATAAACTTACTTGGGAAAATACAAAACATGCGATACTCAGAACAGAACAATTCCCGAACTTTAGAGCCTTGAGCGTTTCTTCGCATCTATTTCATAATGCGGGTGCAAATGCCGTGCAAGAATTGGCCTTCACGATAGCGGCTGCGGTAGAAAATTTAGATAAATTGACCGATTTCGGTTTATCTGCCGAACTTATTATTGATAAGTTAGAGTTTTCGGTTTCGGTTGGGACAAATTACTTCATAGAAATTGCTAAACTGCGAGCTTTACGCTATTTATGGAGTAAAATTTTGGAATCGTATAATTGTGCATCGCTCATTCACGGCTGTCAAATTCACTGCCAAACATCAAGTTTTTATGATTCAAGGTTGAGTCCATATACCAATATGTTGCGAGCAACTACCGAAGCAATGTCGGCCGTTATGGGCGGTTGTGATGCCCTAACCGTGCTTGCGTATGATTCAGTAATTAAGGAACAAAACTCTGACCTCGGCGAACGAATTGCTCGAAATGTGTCGATTCTAATGCGAGAAGAAGCTCATTTGGATAAAACCATTGACCCATCGGCTGGTTCGTATTACATCGAAAATCTTACCTATCAATTAAGTACCGAGGCGTGGAAACTATTTCAGCAAGTTGAAAGTTTGGGTGGAATATCAGCGGCTTTTGGAAAAGGATTTATTACCGAAGAAATCAATCAATCTTACGAAGCAAAAGTGAAAATCTTGCAAAATGGGAAAGTGATGGTTGGCGTAAATAAATTTAGAATAGAGCCAGAAAATAAATCAGAAGTTGTTGAATCCCCTCAAGAAAATAGTGCTTTCTTGCAAAACAGAAGACTTTCGGAAGTTTTTGAATAAAAAATGTCTGGTAAACTAATAATTGCATAACTACTTTGAAAATCCTACTTGCTCCCGATAAATTTAGAGGTTCTTTAGACGCCCCACAGGTCTGCGAAGCAATGACTGAAGGCATTCACATGGTGTCATCCGAAATCGAAGTGGTTAGTTTACCAATGGCAGATGGGGGAGAAGGTACACTCGATTTACTACTTTGGTATTCGGGAGGAAAAAAACAAATGACCAAAGTTCAAGACCCACTCGGCAGAGAAATTGACGCTGAATATGGACTCTCTGCTGATGGAAAAACAGCTTTTATTGAAATGGCAATGGCTTCTGGCTTACGCTTATTAAAATTAGAAGAACGCAATCCATTGAAAACCAGTACATTTGGAACTGGGGAGTTAATAAAGTTAGTATCAGAATCAGGTGTAGAAAATATTATACTTGGAATTGGCGGAAGTGCCACCACCGATGCAGGAATCGGCATGGCTGCCGCTCTCGGTTGGCAGTTTTTAGATGAAAATGGTAAAGAATTAAGTCCAATTGGAGAAAATCTAATAAAGGTAAAGAAAATCCAGTCCCCAGTTTCCAATCCCCAGTCTCCAATCTCTATAAATGTTGCTTGCGATGTAACCAATCCACTTTTCGGAGAAAATGGTGCGGCTTACGTTTACGGCCCACAAAAAGGAGCCGATAAGCAAGCACTTGAACAATTAGATAAGGGTTTACAAAATATTGCCAATGTTTTTAAGCAAGATTTCGGAAAAGACTACGCACAAATTGCAGGAACAGGAGCAGCAGGTGGATTAGGCTTTGGAACAATGGCTTTTCTAAATGCAGAATTGAAAGAAGGCGTAAAACTATTACTGGATTTCTGTGATTTTGATAAAAACTTGAAAGAGGTAAACCTTATTATTACAGGCGAAGGCAAGATTGATAACCAAACCCTTCAAGGAAAACTCATAAAAGGTATAACCGACCGAGCCACTCACGCCAAAATTCCGATTGCTGCCATCTGTGGAACGCTTGATGTTTCGCCGCAAGAACTCCAAGAAATCGGCATCAAGTATGCCACTTCAATTCTGAACCGACCTATGAATTTAGAAGATGCCTTAAAATTTGGTTACGAAGGCGTGCGAAATGCTACTTTTTATTTGGTAAATTTGCTGCATAAATTATAGTTTAGACGCTAAAGTTAAACAATAAATAAGTCCCTTTAGGGGGTTGGGGGTATGAAAATAACAGGTTTTACAATTATCCGAAATGCCATTAAATATGATTATCCAGTTATAGAAGCAATTACTTCGATTTTGCCCATGTGTGATGAATTTGTGGTTGCTGTCGGAAACTCAGAAGATGGAACGTTGGATTTGATAAAATCTATCAATTCAGATAAGATTCGGATTATTGAAACCATTTGGGATGATTCATTACGTAAAGATGGAAGAGTTTTAGCCATCGAAACCGATAAGGCTCTGGCTGCTGTAAGCGATGATACTACCTGGGCATTTTATATTCAAAGCGATGAAATTGTGCATGAAAAATATCATCAAGCTATCAAAGATGCCATGTTAGTGTATAAAGATGATTTTTCTGTAGAAGGCTTACTCTTTAAATATACGCACTTTTATGGTTCTTATAAATATGTAGCCGATTCTCGGAAATGGTATCGAAACGAAATCAGAGTAATTCGGCACACGAAAAAAGTATCATCTTATCGAGATGCTCAAGGTTTTCGGAAAAATGATAACACTAAACTGAAAGTAAAAGCGATTGATGCTTATATTTATCATTACGGTTGGGTAAAACCGCCCACAAAAATGACCGAAAAAGTGCGTGGATTGTCGTATTTTTGGCATACCGACCAAGAACTCGACGAGCAACAACCCGCCAATGAAGCATTTGATTATTCGGGCATTGATTCACTAACACTTTTTGAAGAAACGCACCCGAAAGTTATTCAACCACGCATCGAACGCATGAATTGGGCTTTTGATTTTGATATTCAACAGAAAAAATATTCCCTCAAAAATCGAATTCTGATGAAATTTGAAAAGCTAACAGGCTGGCGGATAGGGGAGTATAAAAACTATAACAAGATTTAAAAGATTTTAAGACAGATAGGATTATTTTGGTTGCAGTGTGCAACTTTTTTGTAAATCAAGTTTCTAACTTGATTCTTTGATTAAGAAAATATGCAAAAACCTCCTAAAGACAAACAAAACTGGCTCGTTTTTACCCAAATTGGCTTACAAATGACACTAACTATTGGTTTAGGTACGTGGGTGGGCTATTGGCTGGACGGCAAAATGGCTAATAAAAACCCTATTGCCACACTCATACTATCGCTATTATCAATCGGGGTATCATTATATAATGTAATCAGACAAATCCCTAAAAACTAAGTTCTCGTTAAATGATTCGTACACTCATACTTACATTCATACTAATAATTGTATTTTTCTTAGCCAAATATCTTGGATTTGAATTTCTGCTACACCCGAAGAAGTGGTTAATACTTGGTTTTTTTGTTGCATTTTCAGTCTTGTTTCATCGGGTCATTGAGTTCGGTTTACGAGAAAAACAGAAAAATTTCATACCCTTTTACCTTGCTACGGTAGTTCTACGCCTAATTTTGTGTGTAATTTTTATTGGAGTCGAACTTTACTTAGGGCTTCAACAGCAAGAATTGTTTATTTTAAACTTTTTTGTACTATATTTATTTTATACAGTGTTTGAGATTTGGAATTTAAGTCGTAACTTGCGGCAAAATTCAGGAAAGTGATGAATTCACTATTAATTGACCGAATAATTACAGAAAATATGTTGCGTAAGATTACAACAAAACTCCTACTCGTTCTTTCATTATCGTTATTTTCGATAAACTTCGCTTCTGCACAAGAAGGACATGAAGCACAGCACGAAAACCACGAAGCTACTGCTCACGAAGAAGAAAAATTTGACATTGGTAAAATGATTATGCACCACATTTCTGACTCTCATGAGTGGGAATTTGCTCATGGTCTTACTTTACCACTTCCAGTTATTCTTTATACCAAGCAATACGGTCTTGAAGTTTTTTCTTCAAAAAGATTTACTGAAGGAAATGGTGTTTACAATGGCTACATCAACAATCACGAACACATTCACCGCCTAAACCCACAAGGAGGAATCGACGAAGAGGTACACGTATGGGATTTGTCAATCACCAAAAACGTAGCTTCAATGCTATTAAGTGCAGTGATTTTGATTTTATTGATGTCAACAGTGGCGAAAAGTTTTGCGAAAAATCGTGGAAAGGCTCCGAAAGGCATTCAATCATTCATTGAGCCAATTATTTTCTTTATCCGTGATGAAGTTGTGATTCCAAACGTTGGCCCAAAATACGAGAAGTATCTTCCTTATTTGCTTACATTGTTTTTCTTCATCTTGATTAATAATCTTTTAGGTCTAATCCCAGGTGGAGCTAACTTAACAGGAAATATAACAATTACTTTGTTTTTGGCAGTTATAACATTCGTAATTACGCACATCAACGCCAACAAGCATTACTGGTTGCACTTAGTAAAGCCAGAAGGTGTACCAACTGCTATGCTTCCTTTGATGTGGGTTGTTGAGATTGCTGGTGTATTCATGAAGCCGATGTCGTTAACAATTCGTCTTTTTGCAAAGATCACCGCGGGTCACATTATCATTCTAAGTTTGCTTGGTTTGATTTTCATATTCCAAAGTTTTGCCGTAGGTGGGGTCGTAACATTGTTTACCTTGTTTATGAATGCCATCGAGCTTTTAGTAGCGTTCTTGCAAGCATTTATCTTTACATTGCTTTCATCAATGTATATTGGTTCTGCCATCGAAGAACACCACGAAGCTGACCACGGACATTGATTTCTTATTCCACTGTAGATAGTCTAAAGTACACAATTTAATAATTGACTATTGTCAGCGGACTGTTCACTATTTTGCATTTTTTGTTTCACTTATATAAATTGTTTTATCATGTCTTTTTTACAAGTTCTTTTACAAGCTGCCACTGATGGTGGACGTGGATTCGCAGTAATGGGTGCTGCAGTTGGTGCTGGTCTTGCTGCAATTGGTG
>JAIYBU010000159.1 GCA_027488335.1 Cytophagaceae bacterium | reverse complement strand
TTTTTTTAAAATTAGACAAAGGAGATAGTAACAAAATTCACAAAAAGCACATTGAAATCAAGTTGAGTGTTCCGGGAAACACTATTTTTGCAGAAGAAAAAGGCACAACGTTTGAAGAAGCCACTGATTTGGCACTTGAAGCTCTAAAATCACAAATAAAGAAATTTAAAGATAAAAAAAACGAAGTTGAACACAAAAAACGAGAGATTCCAACTGAACAAGAAGTCGTAGAAGAAGACTTCTGATAAATATAAAGAGGGCGTAAATCTAATTGATTTACGCCCTCTTTTGTTTTGGCAAAATGTAGCACATTTTTGAAATATGCTATACGTCCGCTTATGCCACAATCCCCTATCTGCGATTTACCCGATAAATCTTGCGTTGCTCGTTGGTCATTAGCAAATCTGTGTCATTTACATACGCAATGGCTTCCATCTGATTTCTGCCTACTTTTACGCATGATTTTGGTTTAGAAAAATTAATTTTTCCGTCAGAAATTTCAAAAATATAGATTTTTCCGTAAGAAAGTAGGGCAAACTCCTTTCCATTTGGGCTAACATCGGCAGAAGTTACTGGACTTTTCAAGAATATATTTTGCTCAGGTAAAAGAGCGTAGTCGCCTGCTTTATCGGGCAAACTATAGAGATGTGTTAGGTGTTTTCGTGACCAATCTTTTGAGAATAAATATAATCTCCCACCGTACCAAAAAAACGCTTCGCAGTCAAAAACTTTATCTTTGGCAGGAAAATGGTCTTGGTCGGCATAATGAAAAGTTATTTTCTCGGTTTTGCCATTTCTAAACTTATAAATTGTGAGGTCTTTTCGATTTTGGTTATTGTTTCCAAAATCTCCCACATAAATATGTCCGTTATCATCTTTTGCCAAATCTTCCCAATCAATATTCTTTGAATCATTGACTAAAAGCGTATCAAATACTCGACCTTTCGGATTTATCATGTAGAGTTCGGCATTGCCGCCACTGTCATTGATTGTCCAATAATAGTCATCTTGCCATGCTTTTGCCAACCCTGAATTTTCGTTGATACAAGTGGGCATTCTACCTGTTTTTGTAATTTTATAACTGTTTTTTGCCTTCTGAAATCCACTTTTTTGTATTTCGCTGTGACAATTACAGGTAGCTATTTTGAGAGAAAACAAGAACATATAAAATTTATAAAGAAACATGTCAGTTGGCGAATGGTTTTCTAAATGTAATGAGAAAAATTTGAAATTAGTAAACAAGATAATTAATTTTGAAAAAAACCTATCAATACATTAAGAAATTGTCTCCCAAAAATTGTTAAGATGAAAACCTTCCAACAACCCTTTACGACTCGACTCGCCTACGTTCTGATTTCGTTGGTCATCATTATCTTTGGAATGTATATCCTCAAAGACTTGCTCATTCCGCTCACCTTTGCGGGTGTCTTTGCTTTGCTCCTCTTGCCTGTTTGTCAGTTTCTTGAAAGATGCCGTTTTCCTCGTTGGTTAGCAATTTCAGCTGCTATTTTGCTCATGATTGGAGCTTTAATCTTACTTTTTTATTTGGTGTATATTCAAATCATGGATTTTGAAGAGATTTTACCCCAATTGACCGAAAAAGGTGAAAAGTTTTACACTGATGTACAAATCTTCATTCGTAAAAACTTCCATATTACTCGCACTCAGCAAAAAGTAGAGGGCAAAAAATATTTGACAGAGTTTTTGAAAAGCAATAGCAATATTTTGGGAAATACGCTCTCGACAACTACTGGACTTTTGGGAAATCTGACACTGATTCCACTCTATATCTTCTTATTATTGCTCTACCGAGATTTTATCAGAACGTTTTTCTATAAAGCGTTTAAATCCGTAAGTAAGCACCGTGTAAATGTAGTTTTGACTAAAATCAAAAACGTAGTAATTGACTACATGGTAGGTTTGATAATGGTTATCGGCATTATTGGTGTCTTGAATACCGTCGGCCTTTATATTTTGGACATCGACCATGCCATTTTCTTTGGTTTTTTGGCTTCTTTCTTAGTACTTATTCCTTACATTGGCATTGCGATTGGTTCTCTTTTGCCGATTTTGTTTGCTTTAATTACTAAAGACCCACTCCATGCGTTGGGTGTAGCTTCACTGTTTTTTGCTATTCAGTTTTTGGAAGGGAATTTCATTACGCCCTACATTGTTGGTACGAAAGTAAGTATCAACTCAATGGCGGCCATTATTTCATTGATACTCTTTAGTTCACTTTGGGGAATGGGAGGTTTAGTTTTGGCGTTGCCACTGACAGCTATCATTAAAGTAATTTTTGATTCAGTAGAGGGTCTGAAACCTTTTGGTTTCCTACTCGGTGATGCTGACCATGCCGATGTAACTAAGTAAATTGGTATTAGGAAATTGGGGTTGAGCAACAAATATTCTATAAACAAGCCCTCAATCACAGGTACTAAATTATAACATTCCAATTTCGGTTAGGATTCTTGTAAATTCATCGCTCATGGGAGCAGATATATGCACATTTGCTCCTGTGATTGGGTGAACGAAACTCAACTCGCTGGCGTGTAGCAGCATAGTATTTAGGCCAAAACGTTCTTCAAACATTTTGTTGTGTTTGCATTCTCCGTAGGTTTTATCACCAATTAAATAATGACGTAACTGAGCAAAATGCCTTCTAATTTGGTGCATTCGGCCAGTTTCGGGTATAATTTCGGCCAACGAATAGCGTGAGGTTGGGTAGCGGCTTACTTCTATTTCGAGTTCAACTTTTTTCAAACATCTGAAATGCGTTACGGCATCTTGGAGCGTGCCGTTTTCTTTGGGTAGCGGTCGGTCGGCAGTTCCCGATTCGGGTAAATAGCCACGCACTAAAGCCAAGTATTTCTTGTGGGTCGCATGGTTTTCAAATTGCATTTTTACGGCTTTATCAGCTTCTGCCGAAAGAGCAAAAAGTAAAACACCCGAAGTCTTGCGGTCGATTCGATGGCATGGACTAACCCAACAATTGAGTTGGTCACGAAGCAATTGTAATGCAAAAACGCTTTCTTCAGCAGCAATTGATGAGCGATGAACCAACAAATTATGTGGCTTATTGATAGCTACCAGATGTTCGTCTTGGTAAAGAATAGGAAGTACGGTGTCTTGCATTTATTTTAACTAAAAATTTGTGCAAAGGTACGGAAGATTTATTTGATAACATCGGAATGGCTCGAAGCCATTCCGATGCTTGGAGCTACCGAATTTCTTGCCATTTGCTAAGTAGTTTTTATTTTTTGAAACCAATCTTTGTGCATCAAATCAAAACACCTCTTTTTATGCACTTTCTTGATAGAGTTCCCGCTTATGTTAGTCTTGTATTTTTGGCTACTACCCTACTCACTATTTGGTTGTTTTTTAGAGCGACAAATCATTCAAAGCAAACGCTCATACCCTTGATTTCGTGGGCAATTTTGCAAATTATGGTTGCTTTAGTTGGCTTTTATTTAGAAATCTCAGTCATTCCTCCACGAATCTTATTTTCGCTTTTACCTGTTTTTATTTGTATCGGAATACTTTTTAATACGCAAAAAGGCAAAATATTTATTGATGGTTTGAGCCTTGAAAAACTCACAATGTTGCACATCATTAGAATACCTGTCGAGATAATACTTTATTGGTTATTTCTGTACAAGGCTATTCCTCAACTAATGACTTTTGAGGGACGAAATTTTGATATTTTGGCAGGAATCACCGCACCGATTGTCTATTACTTCGTTTTTGTAAAGAAATCCATGAGCTACAAAATATTTTTTGGCTGGAATATTATTTGTCTTTTATTGCTCAGCAATATTGTGGTCAATGCAATTTTAGCTTCGCCAGTGCCATTTCAGCAATTTGCTTTTGAACAGCCCAACATTGCCATACTTTATTTTCCATATAATCTATTGCCGAGTGTAGTTGTGCCGTTGGTACTTTTCTCGCATTTGGTAACGATTCGGCGATTATTGAAGTAATTTGTTTTTCTGCACAACTTTACCTCGCATTTTCTTTAAAATATATGTTCTTCATTTCTAATTCATTATTATCGTTTTATCTTGCACCACAAACTAATAAAATTGTGCGTGTATGCCACTAAAACCTACCCTAAAAACCGAAATACTGGCGGGAGTTTCTACATTCTTGGCCACGATGTATATTATTGTTGTTAATCCTGCCATTTTAAGTCAATCTGGAATGTCGTTTAATGGCGTGCTGACCGCCACCGTTTTATTATCATTCTTTTGTAGTTTGATGATGGGACTCTACGCCAAAAACCCCATCGTTGTTGCTCCTGGAATGGGCATGAATGCCTTTTTTACATTTACTGCCGTAAAAGGTATGGGTATTTCGTGGCAAGTGGCTCTGGGAGCAGTATTTTGGGCAGGAATTATCTTTCTTTTACTATCAATTTTCAATGTTCGTACTCAAATCGTAAAAGCCATTCCGAAGCAACTACGGTATGCAATTTCAGCAGGAATTGGGCTTTTTATTACCCTCATTGGTTTTGCCAATGCCAAATTTATTGTACCAAATCCAGCTACAATGGTTGGCATTGCCAGTTTGCACGACCCAATAATCATTACTTTTTTGATTGGTTTGGGCATCACGATGCTAATGCTCACGAAGCACATCAAAGGTGGAATAATCATCGGAATTTTACTAACAACACTCATTGCCATTCCAATCGGACGATGGTGGGGCGATGCTTCAGCCATCAATTTCGGACAAAAAACGTTGGTTACGTGGCAAGGCATTTTTTCTGCTCCTGACTTTAGTTTATTATTCCAGCTTGACATTGTTAACTCGCTTAAAATAAGCCTTTTACCTGTTATTTTTGCTTTTGTTTTTACTGATTTATTCGATAGTCTTTCTACCTTTGTGGGCGTTGCCGAAGCAGCCGATTTATACGATAAAGATGGCGAACCTCAAAACATCAAACAGTCGCTTCTGACAGATGCCGTAGCTACTACAATGGGCGGTTTGTTAGGAACAAGTCCAGGCACAGCATTTATTGAGTCGGCAGTAGGTATCAGTCAAGGTGGGCGAACGGGCATAACGGCTATCACAGCAGGTATTTTGTTTTTGCCATTTATGTTTTTATCACCACTTTTAAGTATTATTCCAGCCATTGCCACCGCTCCTGCTCTGATTGTAGTTGGGGTTTTGATGATGAAACCCGTCACAAAAATCAATTGGGATAAACTCGACGATGCCATTCCTGCATTTCTGGCAATGGTATTGATTCCATTCACCTATTCAATCACGCAAGGCATTATTTGGGGATTTTTATCGTGGACAATTATCAAAATCATCAATGGAAAAGCCAAAGATGTTTCGTGGATGCTCATTATAATTGATATTTTTGCGGTTTGGGCATTGTATTTAGGACATTGAAAGCATTTAAGGATATAGCAAATGTATTCAATCACCTATTTTTTTAAGTTTTATTTTACGTAACTTTCTATGAAAACCAGACTTGTATTTTTTGCAATACTCTTATTATCAAGTACTTCATTCGCCCAAAGAATTGCGATTTTGGGTGCGATGACCGAAGAAGTTGAATTACTACAATCGGAGTTGAAAGGAGCCAAAACTAAGAAAATTCTGGGATTTACCTTCAAAACTGGTAAACTCAACGGCAAAAAAGTAGTTTTGGCCGAAACTGGAATCGGCAAAGTAAATGCCAGTATTGTCACAACTTTGGTTATCAAGCAATTTTCGCCAAAAACAATCATTTTTACGGGTGTAGCGGGTGCTGTAAATCCTGCTTTAAATCAAGGAGATATTTTGATTGGAAAGTGTCTTTCGTATCACGATTACGGACGATTAACCAACGATAGCCTGAAGTTCTATCCTACTCGCAACCCGCATACCAAGCAGCTTAACCCACAGTTTTTCTTATCAGATTCTACCTTAATTATATTGGCTAAGAAAGCAACGAAAGGCATTGAACTCAAGAAAATAACGCCTACTTCGCCCCAGCCGAGAGTTTCAGCAGGAACTATCGTCACGGGCGATACGTTTGTAGCTTCAAGTGTGGCAGTGGAGGGTTTCCGTAGAAACTACCAAGCCGACGCTACCGAAATGGAAGGTGCAGCCGTTGCACAAATTTGTTTTCAACAAAACATACCTTTCTTGATAATCCGAAGCATCAGCGATAAAGCCAACGAAGCTGCCCCTGCTGACTTTCAAACTTTTAAAAAAGTAGCGGCCGATAACTCAGCCATTTTAGTAAAAACAATCATCAAAAACTTAGAATAAAAACTTCATGATTTACGATTTCGACGAACTCATTGACCGCACCAATACCGATAGTTTTAAATGGGATAAATACAAAGACCGTGATATTATTCCACTTTGGGTGGCTGATATGGACTTTAAAGCCGCCCCTCCAATCTTAAAAGCCCTCGAAGAGGTGACCAAACATGGTGTAATTGGCTATTCACACGAGCCAGATGAGTTGACCGATGTAATTGTAAAACGCCTTGACGAACGCCACAATTGGAAAATTGAAAAAAATTGGATTGTTTATCTTCCAGGGCTTGTGCCAGGGCTAACACTTTCGTGCATGGTCGTGGGCAACGAAGGCGACGAAATCATTACGACCGTGCCTGTGTATGGGCCGTTTATGAAAGCCCCCGAAGCAGCCAAAAAGAAGCTCGTAAAGGTGCAAATGAAGCTCGAAAACAACCGTTGGACGCTCGATTTTGAGGCCATTCGTGCGGCCATCACGCCTCGTACACGTATGTTTATGTTGTGTAACCCGTATAACCCTGCGGGAACAGTTTTCACAAAAGAAGAACTTCAAACCCTATCGGATATTTGTACCGAACACAATATTGTCATCTGTGCCGATGAAATCCATTGCGATTTGATTTTGGATGAAAGCAAAAAACACATTTCGATTGCAACATTGAGCAAAGAGATTGAAAATCAAACAATTACACTACTTTCTCCGAGTAAAACTTTCAATATTGCGGGCTTGGGTGGCTCGTTTGCGGTGATTCCGAACGATGAAATTCGAGCAAAATTTGCTCATCTAAAATACATTGTAGAGCCGATGCCTTCGGCTTATGCTTATCAGGCAGCTTTGACCGCTTACCGTGATTGTGGAGAGTGGCACGAGCAGTTATTGGCTTATTTACGCAAAAACCATGCGTATGTTCTACAAGAAATGAACGCCATTAATGGCTTTCGTATGCAACCACTCGAAGCCACATATTTGGCTTGGATTGATACGCGTGAAAGTGGCATTGATACTATGGCTGAAGTTCTCGAAAACGCTGGTGTAGGTATTTCGGATGGTGGTTTTTTCTTTGATGGAAAAGGATTTATTCGTTTGAACTTCGGCACACAAATGCGACGCCTCGAAGCTGCCGTATGGCGAATGAGAAAAATACTCTGTTGATTTGAAATAAAAAATGCACGAACTCGAACCTACCTACAACTGGCGTAAATACTATATTAGTGAAGTAGATAAAAAGTCGCCTTTTTATGGGCGAACCTACGGGAATACTTACGAAAATACAATTTATGGCTATTACATCGACCCAAATTGGGACGAAATTGGCTCAGAAACCCTTTATTGTAAGATTTTGATGGTCGATTATTCGGCACACTATGCTGTCATAGAGCTCTTTGGTGAATGGAACGATACACTCCATAATGACATCATGTTTTTGAAACGAACTGTAATTGATTATTTAGTCGAAAAAGGAATAAATCAATACATTCTGATTGGCGAAAATATCCTACAATTTCATGGTGGCGAAACCGATTATTACGAAGAATGGTTTGAAGACATCGAAGACGGTTGGATTGCAGCCGTGAGTTTCAGAGATTTTATTTTGGAAGAATTCAAGCGTTATCATCTTGATTCCTACATCAATTTTGGTGGTACACTACAAATAGATAATTGGCGAACCATGAAGCCAAATTTATTTTATGAATTGATTAAAGGGCTAATAACGAGGAGGTTGAATTGAGCTATGAGAGTTAAAAACTCACAGCTCAATTCAACTATCTTCACATCACTTCAGCAATTTCCTATCTCTGAGCCAATCTTCCATGCGGGCTGCCCAAGTTTCTACGGGACCTCTGCCTTTTTTCTTGAGTCCGTAGCCGTGACCGCCTTTTTCGTAAATGTGCATTTCTACTGGCACTTTATTTTTTTTACACGCTAAAAAGTATCCAATACTATTTTCAGGCTGAACGCCATCGTCAGTGGTACTTACCAAAAATGTTGGGGGGGTATCTTTTGTTACTTGTTTTTCGTTAGAATACAACTCCATTTTTGCCACTGGTGGGTTCTTTCCTATCAGATTATCTCTCGAACCGAAGTGCGTAAATTTATCACTGAAAGTAATTACTGGATAAATCAATAACGAAAAATCAGGGCGAACACTCACACTCGCATCAGTGATTTCGCCTACTTGGGTAGTAAAATGAGTCGAAGCTGTTGAAGCCAAATGCCCCCCTGCCGAAAAGCCCATGATTCCAACTTTATCAGGTGAAATACCATATTTGGCAGCATTCTTACGCACAATTCTGATGGCTTGTTGGGCATCTTGCAGCGGTCTAATTTCATCATTATCAAATAAGTTTTCTTGCGGAAGGCGGTATTTTAACACAAAAACACTCACTCCACGCTCATTAAACCATTTAGCAATGTCATGTCCTTCGTGGTCAATCGCTAAAATTCCGTAACCACCCCCTGGGCAGATAATAACGGTGGCATCAGAAGTTTTTTTCTTGGCAGGATACACATACAAAGCGGGCTGAGTCACGTCTTTTACACGGGTGATTCCATCGGTTGTTTTTGAGTCTTCGGGAATACTAATACCCGCTTTTAAACCTGGCGTTCCTTCTGGATAAAGTAAAATAGTTTCGGTTGATTGGGCTGATAAATCAGACAAAATGGTCATTAGAAATAGGGCTAAAAAAAGTTTTCTCATTGCTTGAAGCGGCGTGTACTTCACGCCAATCGGTTTATGGTGAATAGTTGAAATACAAAGTTGGAAAAAAATATTGTTTCACGAAGTTTTTCTGCGAATATTGTATGAGTTTTTTCTATTCTCAATTAATCATCTTAACCTTTTTATGTGCGAACAGGATGCTGTCGCTGCCCGATTCGTACCACAGTTATGCAGGAAGCATTTCAACATTGTCTTGATTTTTTTCAACACATTCATTCGTTAAAACCAGCGAGTACCGAGGCACTTTTGCCCTATTTTTCGTTGAAACATTTCTCAAAAAAAGAATTTTTGGTCAAACAAGGACAAGTTTCGGCTGAACTTAACTTTATTTATTCGGGAAGTGTACGTGAATTTTTTGAAGATACCAAAGCCAAAGAAACCAATACTTGGTTCGGACTTGAAAACTCAGTGGCGATTTCAACGTATAGTTTCTTTTCACAAAAGCCAAGTTTGACTACTATTCAAGCACTGGAAGATGTGCAAGTCGTAGTTTTAAAACATGCCGACTTACACAAACTTTTCGACCAATTTCACGACATCGAACGCCTCGGCAGACTGATTGTTGAGCAATATTTAGTACAAATCGAAGAAATGAAAATCATACTTCAAACCCTCTCGGCACGCGAACGCTACGAATATATAATTAAACATAAACCCGAATTTATCCAACGTATTCCACTCAAATATTTAGCTTCTTTTTTAGGTATTCAACTCGAAACTTTAAGCAGAGTTAGAAATCAAAGATAACAATTAATTATTTTTACTTGAAAACTTTGAAATTAGAATCCCCACCAAAACGACCGTATAAAACTGTCCAATGATGCCAAAAAGAGCGGTTACGAGCTTCGTAATATGGCTATTCGGGAGAATATCACCAAAACCAATACTCGTAATGGTGATACTACAAAAATAAACCAAATCCATATAAACGGCCGAGGTACTTGATATATCAATCCCTTTTATGGAATGAGAATTATTATAAAAGAAAATCTGCATCAAGAAAACATTGACTTCAATCAACAGAAAATAACCACACGCCGATGCAGAAATAATGTCTTGATTGATGTAGCTCGGTTTGATTAAAAACTTAATAATTTCTAAAAAAATGAACAAGAAAAATAGTACATAAACTGCACTTATGGTGGTCATAAATGCGGGCGAATTTTTGATAAACGATAAGCTCAGAGGCATCAATAAAACCAGCAGAAACAAGCTGTTTTTAATAATTTTCTTAAAACGCCCCTTTTCGATAAACACCCCGATACTCGCAATGCCTACAATAATCATATTAACAGGCCAAATTATCGTTAGATAAAAATCCATATCACGCAGTACAATACCCACAAAAAGATGCTGAATTAGTGCAAAAAGTAATAATTCGTATTTGTTTTTACTGAAAAATTGCTCGAATAGTGTCATCGATTAATGCTTAGATTTATAGCAAATTCATGATTATTCATTAAAATTCCAAACATAGGCAAATCCTAAGCGTTTAATCAATACATTTACAAGTTGAATTAGTATTAATCAAAAAGTTTTCAATCATACAAATGAAAAAAGCATTTCTCTATATTTCTGCTACAATACTTGTGTTGGTGGTAGGTGGATATTTTATTTTCAACGAAAAACTACCCACTGGCGAAAACCCAACAAAAGCCGACGAATTAGCCAATAAAATGCTAAAGTCACTCAATAAAGCTGCTTGGGACAGCACCAACGTTGTAGCTTGGACACATAAAGGCGGACACCAATTTGTTTGGGACAAGAAAAACCAAATGGTACAGGTAAAGTGGGATAAAAACGATGTTTTGCTCAACCTAAAAGAATGGAACAAAGGCAAGGCTTTCAGAGAAGGTAAAGAAATAACCGATGGCCAATTAGATGTTTTACGTGGCAAAGCTTGGTCTATCTTCTGCAATGACTCTTATTGGCTAATAGCTCCCTACAAAGTTTTTGATGAAGGTGTAACTCGAAAAATCGTCAAATCCGAAGATGGTTCGGAAGCACTTTTGGCAAGTTATTCGTCGGGCGGTGTTACTCCTGGCGACTCCTATTTGTGGTTTTTAGATAAAAACTCTACGCCAACGGTTTATAAAATGTGGGTAAAAATCATTCCAATTGGCGGCGTTTCTGCTACTTGGGAAGATTGGAAAACCACCGAAACGGGAGCAATAATAGCCCAAAACCATAAACTTGGACCGTTAGACCTCAATGTAACTGACCTGCACACAGGCCATGATTTGGCAGCCGTAAAGGTGGATACGGGGCTTTTTGACAAGATAAAATAGTTTTTAATAGCTTTCACTCGTCAGTCTTCAGTAGGCAACCTATAAACCAAAGGCTGCCTACTGCGAACAGTAAACTTTCTTCCTGCTTCAACACAAGTACCTTTCCAAACGCAAACTTTCCTACAGAATCAATTAATAGATACCTACATGACCGTTTATCACGAAAAACTAAGAAATTAGTTGATACACTTTTTTTTTAATTTTTTTATACCCATTTTGCATTACAAATGACTAAAAATCAATCACACTTTATAAATTTCAATGAAAGCAACCGCACTATTCCTTGTATTTGCCACCCTATTATTTGCTTTTACTTCTGAAGACGATTTGGTTCAAAACATTGTAGCCAAATTTGACCGCTACCAAAACGAGCTTCCACAAGAAAAAGCTTATCTGCATCTCGACAAACCCTATTATACCGCAGGCGAGACACTTTGGTTCAAAGCTTATTTAGTAGAAGCCAATACACATTTGCCCGATACAATAAGCATTCCGCTCTACGTCGAACTTATTGATAATCAACGAGGTAAACTCATTGACAAAAAAATTTTGCAGCTTGAAGGTGGAAGTGCCGCCGCCGAATTTATACTACCCGACACACTAAAGGCAGGCTATTATCGACTACGAGCTTATACAAATTGGATGCTCAACTTCGACGAAAGTCTACTTTTCACAAAAGATTTCAAGGTTTTCAGACCAAATACTGTTGAAGAATCAATAAAACTCAATTCGCAAGAAATTGAGTTTCGGTTTTTCCCAGAAGGTGGAAATTTAGTAGAAGGAATCGAAAATCGTTTGGCATACAAGGCCGTTGATGCACTCGGAAATGGCGTAGATGTTTCGGGAATAATTCTAAGCAATAAAGGCGATACGGTCATAAGCTTTGAAAGCGAACACTTAGGAATGGGAGTGATGGTTTTTAAACCCGAAATAGGCGAAAAATATACCGCTAAAATCAAGTATCGCAACATTTACGAAAAAGAACTTTCCTTGCCAGTTGCAGAAAAAGAAGGCTTCGTGATGGGAGTTGAATCAGTGGCTGATAAAGATAATATTCGTCTATTTGTGGGCCATAATATAACTAATCCAATGGGGCAAATCGCTATCATTGGACAATCTCAAGGTAAAATCTGTTATGCTGCAAAAACTGTTTCTACTAAAAAGGTTTTGCTCATGAAAATCCCGAAAAACAAGTTTCCAACGGGTGTTACACAATTCACAGTTTTCAACGATAAAGGCTTACCGCTTTGCGAAAGAGTGATTTTCTTGAAAAATGACACGACACTGAATGTCAAGGTTTTACCAAACAAAACTAAGTATAATACAAGAGAAAAAGTAACACTAACTATCGAAGCTAAAGATGCTAAAGGACAACCTATTTTGGGTGATTTTTCAGTATCAGTAACAGATGCAGGACAGGTTTTAGAACAAGCGTTCCCCGAAAATATTCAAACCAATTTATTGCTAAGCTCCGACCTCAAAGGCAAAATCGAACAACCTGCTTACTATTTTTCAAAGGAAAATCCAGATGCGGTTCGTCACTTAGATATTTTAATGATGACCCAAGGCTGGAGACGCTACCGCTGGAATGATATTATGAAAGACGAACTATTAAAACCTAAATATCCGTTGGAGCGTGGGTTAAGTATTTCGGGTGAAATCAGCCGACCCAATGGTAAGGTTTTTGAAAAACCTGTCAACCTGACCTTTATGTTTTCATTGAAAGATAGCACCCGACTTTTTGGGATGGGGTTGGCCGAAAAAGATGGCTCGTTTGTAGTAAATAATTTGAGCTTTGTGGATTCAGCCCAAGTAATCGTACAGGCAATGGCAGGAAATAATAACCGAAATACTAAGATTTTTATCAATCGAGCTTTTGCACCCAAAATTCAAGTGGTGGCAATACCGTTTAATGCCGTAACGTTTGATGAAAAAGAATTAGCAGATTATATCAAACGGACCAAAGAAGCTTTAGATTTTGAGCGTTCGTTGCGTTTCAATAAATCAATTATGCTCAATGAGGTACAGGTAAAGGCTAAAAAGAAAGTTGAAGAACGAGATAATCGAGTGCTTTATAGTAGTCCGAGTAAATCGCTGACCGTTGACCCAACCATGATTGGCTACATGAATGTACTGGATTTAATAAGAGGTCGTTTTGCGGGTGTACAGGTATCGGGTAGTGCCAATGACCCAACCATAACGATTAGAGGTGTCAGCTCATTCAGTGGTTCGTCTGAGCCAATGTTTTTGCTGGATGGTATGCGAACCGACAAATCGGCAATTTTAATGCTCCCTGTGGCTGACGTCGATAAAGTTGATGTACTCACAGGGGCAGAATCGGCTATTTATGGTATGGGAGCTGGTAACGGTGTGATTTCCGTGCTAACAAAAAGAGGTAATCCAAATTATGATTACAGCAAAGATAAAGCCTTGGGGGTTGAGCATTTCGGGATAGCAGGATACTACCCCACCAAAGAATTTTACGCCCCAAACTACGAAGTGTCATTGCCAGAGCATATTCGCCCAGATTATCGCTCTACTATTTTCTGGTCACCAAAAATAAAAACCGATGCCAATGGCAAAGCCAGTATCGCATTTTGTAATACTGATGCTACTACAAAAGTGAACATAATACTCGAAGGGGTTTCATCAATGGGTATTCCGATTGTTGCCAGAAATACCTATTCTGTAGGCCCAAAATAATTTTAGAATCTGGATTGAAAGGCGTTTGAATAAAACTATTGCAGAATGAACGAAAAATTGTACTTTTGCTTAATAAGATGTCAGTTTTCCTATTTTCTGATTTCTTTAAATTCTTCGTCAAAACAAACAAAATGATTTCTAAAAAAGCAAAATATGCACTGAAAGCCCTAAAGGTGCTTGCAGAAAGATACGAGTCGAAGCAACCGATTTTGATTGCGGATATTGCCGAACAACAGAGTATTCCGAAGAAGTTTTTGGAAGCTATTCTGCTTGAATTACGCAATAATGGTGTACTTCATAGCCAAAAAGGTAAGGGTGGCGGCTATCAACTTCGCATAGCCCCTGCTAATGTTTCGATAGCCAAAATCGTGCGTATCATTGACGGACCGATTTCGCCAATGCTTTGTGTTTCGCTTCACTTTTACGGAAAATGTGATGATTGTGCCGACGAAAAAACTTGCAAAATCAGACCAATCATGGAGCGAGTTCGTGATGCAAACTTAGCGGTTTATGAAAACACTACATTAAAAGATTTGATGGATTTACCTGAGGATGAGGTAGTTCAACAATAAAAAACGGCACGAGGGGAAAATCTTCGTGCCGTTTTCGTTGTAGGACAGCTTTATAAGCTATCAAAATATTTTACAGCAAAGTCAGAGTTTCGCTCCACAGTTTAGAACTGATAAACGATTGCGTTGCAGTGCATCCCTGCTCCTACTGATGCCATCACGACTTTCATTCCTGCCTTAATGTTGTAGTTTTCTAACTCGCCTTTACGAATTAAATCGAGCATTGTTGGCACAGTCGCTACCGAAGTATTTCCTGTAAATTCAATCGTAGTTGGTATCTTTCCTTCAAAAGATAAGCCTTCGATGTTATACATTTGAGCCAAGTTATTAGCAAAAGCGTGCAGCATCTTGCCATTGGCTTGGTGAAACAAAAACATATCTACATCTGAAGCGTCTAAACCTGCTTTATCGAGTGCTTTTTTGATAACCTTTGGTACCCAAACGGTGGCATATTTATAGACATCTTTACCATTCATTTTAAATAAAGTTGGCAAATTAAGGTCTTTATTATACGAGCCGCTCAAGTAAATACACGCCACATCTTCTTGAGCGTGCGAGTAAGTTGCATAAGAAACAATACCTGAATTATCAGTTTCTGCCTTAGAAATGATAGCCGCTCCACAACCATCGGCCAAAATCATCGAATCTAAATCATGGGGGTCGAGCAAGCGTGAAGCCACTTCAATTCCGACCACCAAAACATTCGTAGCATCGCCCATCTGAATGGCCTGATGTGCCTGAATAATGCCCTGTAACCAACCTGGACAACCAAAGAGTAAGTCGTAAGCAAAACACTCGTGGTTGCTGATTTCTAATTTATTTTTGAGTAAAGCCGCCATATTGGGGACCGTATGAAAGCCTAATGTACCTTCGAGCATATTGCCAGCATTATGAGCCACAATGATGCCATCAATCTGGTTTTTGTCGATACCAGCATCGGCAATCGCATTTTTTGAGGCCTCAACCATCAAAGGCACCGAATCGCCTTTTTCAGAAATATACCTTCTTGATTTTATGCCCGTAATGGCTTCCAATTTTTCGATAATTTCAGCAGCAGGTTTCGGATTTACCACGCCATTGGCATCCATGAATTGCCTACCCAAAAAATACGAGTTTTCTATGATTCTTTCAGGCAAATGGCTGCCTGTTCCTTTGACGATTGTTTTCAATGTATTTTTGCTTAGTATTAAGGTTTTGTTGTTTTCTCAAAAAAATAAAGAATCATCCACGACGACGGCGACGAGACTTTACTGGCTCTTCATCGGCTATCGGTTCGATTCGTCTAAAAGCAGTTTTGGGTGCTTTAATATCGGGCATTGGTTTGCTTTTTTGCTGAATTTCTGCTTTTCTTAGCATTGTAATTGGCTCTAAATCAATTGCAATTCGTGGGTCGAGCAAAGTTGTTGCTTGTTTCAGCCAACCATAAGTATTTACAGGGAACGGATTCCCCTCTTCATCAATTCTCAAATAAGTCATGTGCAGATGTGTATCCGAGCGAGGCATGGCTGCATTAAACCCAGTTCGCCCAACAAGTGCTATTTTCTGTCCAGCCCGCACGACTTGACCTGCTTTTACATAAATTTCTCGTTGGTGAGCATAATACCAAAGTCCTCCGTTGGTGGTATCATAAATCCAAATATAATTTCCTCCACGATATTCGCTGCCCGTTTGCCAGCCATTTTCGGTAGCTATCACTACACCATTTGTTGTTGAGAGTACTGATACATAATCGCCAGTTCGGTCGTCTCTACTGTCTTGATTTTTATCTTTCATAAATATATCATGAGCTGGGTGGCTACCTTTCTTGGCTTGGTCAAATAAATCATACCCACGAGGAATATACCCACTCCCATAACCACCTACCGCCCGAAAATCAAAGCCCATTAATGGAAAACAAAGATGTACTTTAGTAGAGTCGTAGCGTGTGGCAGGAAATGCTTTTTTCATCACCAACATCATTTCTTGGAAACGTTCACGAGCTTGCACAGGTGTAAGTTTATATTCACGAATATCGACCAATAATTGCTTATATCCATTAATCACACCTAAGTATTCTTTATAAGTCACGGCAGAAGTATCTTTCTGAAATACCAGAAAGTTAAAACAAAAAACAAAAAGTTTAATCATACTTTTCAACGAGTCGCTGCATTGTTTGTGGCACGAATTTAAGAAAATCCTGTGCGAATATTATATAATTTATGGCAAAATCTTACTAAAAAACAAAACATTTGCTTCAAAAACTAAACTATTCCAATATAAAATTTAATTAAATAACTATCTGTCAATATTTTAAAAGGATTTTAATTTTCATTTATTTAATTTTGTAGTAGAACTAAAAGTTGTTTATATGTTAAAGAAGTGTTTAGTTGGTTGGTTATTTATCATTTTGTCGTTCTCGAACTTTGTCAGTAAAGCAAATTTTAGTGGCGACTCTCCTATTAAAAAAACAGCTGTATCGGCTACCGAAAAACCTATTGAGGAGTCTTACCTAAGGTTAGCCAACGACATTCAGCGATATGCCAAGAAATTTATCGGAACACGTTACCGACGTGGCGGAAAAGCAGCCAAAGGCTTCGATTGCTCGGGTTTTGTTGGCTATGTTTTCAAGAAATTCGGGATGAAACTCGGAGCTTGTAGCACCGAAATGTTTAGGTTGGGCTACGATGTAGAAACCAACGAAGCTCTTGCGGGAGATTTGATATTTTTCAGAAGAGGAAAAAGCTCAAAAAGTGGCATTTCACACGTCGGTATCGTAATTGAGTCAACCGCCAAAGGTCTAAAATTTATTCATTCGGCAAGTAGTAAAGGCGTAACTATTAGTTCTCTAAGAGACCCTTATTATTCTGCTCATTTTGTGGGCGTAAAACGAGTGATTGATGGGTTTAAATAATTTTTATACGATTCATAAGTATGCTCCATCTAAAGCAGGAGGGCCTTTTCACTCAATAATCCTACTGATAAGTCTTGGCTTTTCATTCAAATACTTTTGATGCTCGAAAACTAATTTACCTAATAAATAGTAAATGTTCCGTAATTTACGCCAACCAAGCGTGTAAATACAATTAATTGGTGGTTTTTGTTTATATATTTTAAATTGGCTCATGTTGACTTTATTCGCAATTTTTGAGCCATTTAATTGGAAAGTTATCTATTTAAAACTTCAATTTATTAGCCATTCTTTGTCTCAATTATTTTGCCTAAATTGATTACAAAATAATAATCTTCGGGGTCTTTCGAGCCTCGTGGTGCTTCATCAAAAAGTTCGAGTTCAGTACCTTTCCATTCTATTACTATTGTCGGTACGTTTGCTTCAAATCCATTTCTAAATTCCACGGCATCATACTCTCTGATTCTAACTCCCTCTTTGTCATTTATCAAGAGTTGTTCTTCCCAAAAAGGTATAAAATCTTGGTAAACTTCCGTTTTTCCTCCACTTAAAATCTCATCAAAGTCATTTTTTAAGATAGCTATTTTTAATATTTTCATTGGTTTAGGTTTTGATATAAGATTATTTTAAAACTCATTTTTGCTCTGAAAAGTCAGCAACTTCGCAGAGCAAAAAATAAAAAAAGACACATTTCAAATCTATCTTACAATTAAAGCATATTTTTCAATAAATGGGGGCGTTCTTTGGCTACTTTCAGTATCATTTCGCCGAAAAGTGTATTGGCCCACGCAAACCATTTTCTTGTAAATTTAGCTGCATCATCTTTATCAAATGACTCGTGCATGAAGCCCATATTGGCGTGCGTATTTTTCAAAAACTTGAGTTGTTGCAAAATCTCTTTATCATCGGTCGAGGTCATGGCACGCATAATAATGCTCAACGGCCAAATCTGATTGACCAATGTATGCGGGCTACCCACTCCTTCGGCCGCTTTTCCTTTGAAAAAATACGGATTCGAGTCGCTCAACACAAATCGACGAGTATTTTGATAAATCGGGTCGTTGGCTTTTACGGCTCCCAAATACGGTAAACTCATTAGATTCGGCACGTTGGCATCGTCTTGCAGAAGGCAATTCCCAAAACCATCTACTTCCATGGCGTAGATTTTACCAAATTTTGGGTGATTAATTACAGCATGTTTTTGAATGGCGGCTTCTACTTCATTTGCAAAGGCTTGACATTCTTTGGCAAATTCGGCGTTTTTATAAACCTTAGTAGCAATCTCAGCTATTTGTCGAAACGAAACTACGGCAAATAAATTGGCAGGAATCAAAAACGGATAAACCGTGGCATCATCTGAAGGGCGGAAAATACTGTGAATCAAGCCATTAGGTTTCGTTACATTGCCCAATCCATTTCCTGGAACGGTGTCAGTTGACCAAGAAGTTGTTCGTCCGAAACGATATTTTCCTACACCTTTGAAACGTTGTTGTTCTCGACAAGTGGCAATAATACTTTGGGCGGCTTTCAGCCATTTTTCATCAAAAACGCTTGTATCATTAGTTAATTTCCAATAATTATAGGCCAAACGAACTGTATAACAAAGCGAGTCAAGCTCCCATTTGCGTTCGTGGAGTTCGGGTTTCATATCGGTATGGTCGCTCATCCATTCTGATTTTCCTACCCCATCATTAAACGCATTGGCGTAAGGGTCAATCAAAATACATTCAGTTTGGCGATTGATTACACCCGCAATGAGTTGTTGCAGAGCGACATCTTCTTTCATCAAACTCAAATAGGGCGTTACTTGTGCGGTGCTATCTCGCAGCCACATGGCGTGAATATCGCCTGTAATCACAAATGTATCGGGGCGGTCGCCTTTCTTTTTGAAATGAACCGTAGTATCAAGCGTATTCGGAAAACAATTCTCAAATAGCCACGCCAACTCAGGGTCTTTTATCTGAGTTTTCATTCGGTTAATGGTTGCTTCGATAGCTGGACTACTGAAATTTCGTTTGTCGGCCGAAACTCTAACAGTTGGAAATTCTTGAGCGAAACCTTTGGGTTGAATCAATAAACCCACGCCAGCCAACGTACTTTGTTGGATGAATTTACGACGGTTGATGTGTTGCATTTTATATGTATAGTCGAGGTTTTGTTTCTAAAATAAATTTAAAAAGATGAAATAGGTAGCGTATATTGGTTGGTCGAAACCTGACAACAAATTGATGACTTCGGCTGCTTCGGCAGTCCGATTCGCCCAGCCACCAATTTGTGAGATTTTTCCTACCTTAAATCACATTAATGCTTTTTTCGGTTTTAGCAATCATTTGTCCGAATGGCTCTGCCGAAATGCCATTTCTTTGCAAAACTTGTTCTAATGCCTCTTTTCCTGCTGGTTCTACGGCAATCAAAAGTCCACCACTGGTTTGTGGGTCGGCCAGTAAAATACGTTGCGTCTCGTTGATAGCGGAAACTTTTTCGCCATAACTTTCCCAGTTTGTATTGCAGCCTTTTGGAGCACAAAATGGATATAAATAATCGTTGGCTTCGGGCATTTTTGGCACTTTTTCATAAGAGATTTCGGCACTTAAATTGCTACCTTCGCACATTTCTACCAAATGTCCTAAAAGACCAAAACCTGTTATATCGGTCATAGCTTTTACTTCAGCTATTTTACCCAATTCTGCTCCTACTTTATTAAGCGTAGCCATTTGATTGACAGCCACTTGCAAATATTCTGGATTTGAAATACCCATTTTTTGAGCCGTTGCCAACAATCCAACGCCCAAAGGTTTTGTGAGGTACAATAAGCAGCCTTCGGTGGCAGTTGAGTTTTGTTTTAAATGTTCAATTTTCACCTTCCCCGTTACAGCTAAACCAAAAAACGGTTCGGGACTATCAATGCTATGTCCACCCGCCAACGGAATATTAGCAGCGGTGCAAGTTGCTCGACTTCCATCCAATACTTTTTGAGCAATTTCGGCAGGAATCGTATCAATCGGCCAACCCAAAATAGCAACAGCCATCATTGGTTCGCCACCCATTGCATAAATATCGCTAAGTGCATTTGTAGAAGCAATTCGACCAAAATCAAAGGCATCATCAACGATTGGCATGAAGAAATCGGTTGTACTGATGATTGCTTCGCCGTTTCCTAAATCAAAAACAGCCGCATCGTCTTTGTCTTTATTTCCTACCAAAAGATTCGGAAAAGCACTTTGAGGCGTAATTGTATGTAAAATTTGGTCGAGAACTTTAGGCGAAATTTTACACCCACAACCTGACCCATGACTATATTGCGTAAGTTTTACTTCTGACATATCTGATTATTGATTTTTAAACCGTCGTAAAATTACATAATATTGTAGAATGGTTTTGATAAAACTGGTTTTTAAAATATAAGTCATCAAGTCATAAAATTGGAACAGCTTGTTCCAGAATTGAATTAAACAAACTATGACCCTTTTTCTGATACCTACCATTCTCGCACCCGATACGCAGGAAACAGTTTTACCACCCCAAATAAAAGCAGTCGTTAGCGAATTAAATGTTTTTTTTGTGGAAGAACTCCGAACCGCCCGACGATTTATTAGTAGCCTAAAACTAAACAAAGTAATAGATGATATTACGTTTTATGAACTAAACAAAGATACGCCCCACGACGAAACGCTTGCACAACTCAAAAAATTAAAAACCGATGCAGGAATCATCAGCGAGGCGGGTTGCCCAGGTGTGGCCGACCCTGGTGCGGTTGCCGTGGGTTTTGCTCACCAACTCGGCCATAAAGTTGTACCGATGGTAGGCCCAAGTTCAATTCTGATGGCCTTGATGGCTTCGGGGTTTAATGGTCAGAGTTTTACGTTTAATGGCTATTTGCCAATTGATAAATCAGCACGAATAAAAGCACTAAAAGACTTAGAGCAACTGGCCAAGAAAAAACAACAAACGCAGATTTTTATGGAAACACCTTTCCGAAATAATCAACTGCTGGAAGACGTTTTGCAAAATCTCAACTCCGAAACGCTACTTTGCATTGCTTGCAACGTAACGGCACCAGACGAGTTCATCAAAACGCTACGAGTGAAAGATTGGCGAAAATCTAAGCCCGATTTACACAAAAAGCCCACTATTTTTTTACTTTTGTAGAAAACCTACTGTATGCAATAGGCTATACGCTCTAAGCAAACAGATTAAAATATTTTCAAAAAGCATACAGCATAAGGCTTAATGCAATTATAATATGATAAATATTCATTCCTTTACATTCTCGCCAATTTCGGAAAATACATACATTTTGTGGGACGAAACGCACGAAGCCGTAATCATTGATGCGGGCTGCTTGGCTCAATATGAAAAAGAAGAACTGGCTGACTTCATTACAGATAATCAATTGGTAGTGAAGCAATTACTACAAACTCATTGCCACCTCGACCATGTTTTTGGAGCGGCTTATGTGAAGCGTAAATTTGGTGTACAGATGCTGATTCACAAAAACGAAATTCCGATTTTGGCTGATGTAGAAAACCGCTGCCGAATGTGGGGAATCAGAGGCTACGAACCCGTAGAAGCCGATGCGTTTATTGATGAAAATGACAAAGTTTTTTTCGGAAATTCAGAGCTTGAAATACGTTTTGTGCCTGGCCATGCTCCTGGGCATTTGGCGTTTGTGAATCATGCTCAGAAATTTATCATCGGTGGCGATGTACTTTTCAGAGGAAGCGTTGGGCGAACCGATTTTCCATTTTGTAGCCACGAAGCTTTAATTCATAGCATCGAAACGCAGTTTTTAACACTCGATGATGAGTATAAGGTTTATAGCGGTCATGGCGACCCAACTACAATTGGTTACGAGCGTAAAACAAATCCTTTTTTGAGATAAAATCCCGCCCCTCGACTACCCTCGGGGAACGAGAAACTAAAAACTAATCAATGAAACTATTTACTATTCCAAATATAATGACGCTCGGCAATCTACTTTGTGGTTGCTTGGGTATTCTCAGTGCGGTTTCAGGAGAACTTACATTTGCATCTTATTTGATATTTATCGCAGGAGTGCTTGATTTCTTAGATGGATTTGTGGCTCGTTTACTCAAGCAACACTCCGAAATCGGAAAACAACTTGATTCATTGGCCGATATGGTTACGTTTGGCGTTTTACCTTCATTTATCCTTTTTATGCTTATATCAGGAGAATCTTTATGTAACACAAATTCTCAGCCTTATGCTTTCATTGGTCATGCCTCCCCAAACTTGAAGAATTTTCTTTTGGCTTTTACTGCTTTTATTTTAGCCCTTTTTTCATGTTTACGTCTGGCAAAGTTCAATATTGATACCCGTCAGTCAGATTCATTTATTGGTGTGCCTACACCTGCCAATGCTTTTGTGGTGGCGTCGTTTCCGTTGATTTTAGAATTTAATCCCGAATACAAATTTTTAATTCTTAATGCTACATTTCTGATTTCCTACACGCTTATCATGAGTTATTTATTGATTTCAGAGATACCCTTGTTTGCACTTAAATTCAAGAATTTTTCATGGGCTTCTAATCAAATAAAATACATTTTCTTGATGCTCTCCATCATTTTATTAGTATCCTTACAGTTCGTTTCTATACCGTTAATCATATTTTTATACATCATTATATCGATAATTAATAACTTTCTTCCGAAAAAATCATAAACCGTTATTTAAAATATAAAATCATGCAAAATCCATTTGAAGAAAACCAAACCTCAATACGTCCGACATTTCTGACGGTTTTATGTATTCTGACCCTCGTTTGGAATGCTTACAAATTTTATGGAGCGATTCCAAATATTTTTACTCCCGAAAAGATTATCGAAAGTAAAGAACAAGCCAATGAGATGGTGATGGATATGTTTTCCAAATACATGTCCGAGAAAGACCTTGAAAAAATTGAAGAGTCGCAAGAAGAAGCCAACAAACTTATTCAAAAAGATACATTAGTTACTTCGGGAGTGATGACGTTAATTTCGAGTATTTTATTGATTTTGGGAGCAATTTGGATGTGGGGACTTCGCAAAAAAGGCTTTTGGGTCTATCTTGCGGGCAATGCCATCGGTATTATTGCTCCTATCATTATTATGAGCGGAGCCGCAGGCTGGGGCATAGGAATTATGGCTTTGATTAATGCCGCTATTTTCTCGGGGCTTTATGCCATGAACCTCAAATTTTTATCCTAAGAATTTGTTAAAACTTTGTTAATGTTTCTTAAAACCTGCTCAACTTTGGGCAGGTTTTTCTATTTTTAGATAGACTTTCTACAAGAACGTCCTACAAGAACGTCCGAATTGGACCTTCCTACGATTATTCTCAACCAATACACGATTAGCCCCACATCTATGAAAAACCTATTACTAACACTTATTTTGTTATTTCCCTATCGGTCTTTATTGGCCCAAGGCGATTTCACACGTATCTATCACCCAATCATTAATTCGGCAGAATTGGCAATTGTTGATACCAATTATTACGAAGCACTCGACTATTACAAAGCCGCTTTCGATAACGTAAAAAAGCCCTTCGCCAAAGATTATTACAATGCAGCCATTTGTGCCGCAATGGTAGGCAAGATGAATACAGTTTTTGATTATTTGGAGAAAATAGTGGAAAAAGGGTATCCTTCTGATAGTTTGCGGAAAGATGTTTTCTTCCATTACATAGCCGATACCTGCAAAGTATGGAGCAAGTTTGAGAGCCAAATGAAGTTGGTAAAACCTACTATCAATCAAGAATTAAGAGATAGTTTAAACAAAATTTATGCTTTGAGTACTAAAATTATTTATACTCCATTAACCACTGATTTAAGAGAGTATTTTGCAAAAAATCATAATTTACCTCAAACATTTACTACCAAAATAAATGGAAAAGATACAACGATTGCCGTTAGAATAAACAGCTTTATAGATAGCCTTTATTTTTTCAATAATTTGTCGGGAAAACTCAAACTCCAGCAAGATAGTTTGCAGAAAATCAATAACGAGATATTCTCAAGAAATCAGCACCTTGTATATAATTCTATTGTCAAAATCATCGAAAACAATGGTTATCCTGATGAAAATCTGATTGGACTTTCTGGAAGAGATTCTCAAAACTCTTCAAAAGATAGACGTATATTTTATTTCGCTGAGCAAAATTTCAATAATTCGATGTTAAATAGTAGTATCGTTCTTGATATTTTTTCCAGTTCGTTTCTAACAGAAGAAAGTGATATTAATTCACTCATTACGCAAGCTGTTAGAGATGGGAAATTATTGCCTCATCATATAAATAGAATAAATGCAAGTCGAGGGAATTTTCGTGGTAGAGCCCTCAATAATAGCATCAAAAATGAATCTCCCAATATTTTCTCATTTGGCAAAGTGAAGGCTTATCGTTTTCAATTAGATGCCAATCTAAAATGTGCCATTCCTGATTTAGAAAAAAAACTCTCACGCAACTACTGGCAGAAAGAATCATTACAAGAATACAGCGAAGCCGAAATCAATGAAAAACGCCTTGATATTGGCTTAGAAACGCTGGCCGATGCCTACAAAAAAGCATTTTTCAAGGCATACCCACGAGTTTTTATTATCAATGGCGGTAGTTACCAAACCGAACTTTCGTATATTTCAAGCTGTGAAGTTTTAGAAAAAACGTTGAAAGAGAGTACGTTTGTGCGATAAAAATACTGAAAACAGCATTTGCGGGTCTTTGAAAAAATACTATCGTATTCTCTAATACTCAGGCACCGATTATTTTTGATATTTATCCGATAATGGGGCTTCAAAAAAATGCTAAAACCCCAAAAATATAACTTTACCAAGAAACTCCTCAATAATTCAAAGTCTGCCAAATATTATTTTGTCAAAAATTCATCTTCTATTAATTATCAGTTAATTTTGCACTTTATTTCAAACAGTTAACTGTAAATTATTTACTGAAAATGTCTTCTGTAGAAACTTCCATCATTCGTGACACGCAAATCTTTGATTTAATCACGAAAGAAAACAATCGCCAATTACATGGCATCGAATTGATTGCTTCTGAAAACTTCGTGTCGCCACAGGT
>JAIYBU010000149.1 GCA_027488335.1 Cytophagaceae bacterium | reverse complement strand
TGATTTAATTGCGGCATTTGCCAAGCGTTTCCCTGATGCAAAACTGGTAAAAGACGAAAAAGAAATCTTAGAAGATAAATCCATTCAACTGGTTTTGAGTTCGGCGATTGCTTCTGAGAGAGCTCCACTGGGTATTCGAGTAATGAAATCAGGCAAAGATTTTATGTCAGATAAACCTGGCATTACAACGCTTGAACAATTGGCAGAAGTACGTAAAGTACAAAAAGCAACGGGGCGTATTTATTCAATTATGTACAGTGAGCGTTTTGAGAATCGTGCAACCGTAAAAGCAGGGGAACTCGTAAAAGCGGGGGCAATTGGAAACGTAATTCAAACAATTGGACTCGGACCACACCGAATGAGTACAAAAACTCGTCCCGAATGGTTTTTTGATAGAGATTTGTTTGGGGGTATTATTACCGATATTGCGTCGCATCAATTTGACCAATACTTGTATTTTACGAACTCAAAAAAAGCCGAGGTCGTAGCTTCGCAAATTGGCAATGTTCACCATCCTCAATATCCAAAATTTGAAGATTTTGGCGATGCCATGCTTCGTGGTGATGGTGGAATGGGGTACATTAGAGTTGACTGGTTTACACCCGATGGCTTGAAGACTTGGGGTGACGGTCGCTTGACGATTCTCGGTACAGATGGCTTTATCGAAATCAGAAAAAACATTGACCTTGCAGGTCGTGAAGGTGGAAGTCATTTATTTTTGACTGATAATAAAGAAACTAAATATTTCGATTGCACTGCTCAAAGATTGCCTTATGGACCTCAACTGGTTGATGATATTCTGAACCGAACCGAAACAGCCATGACCCAAGAACATTGCTTTTTGGCAACCGAATTAGCTCTTAAAGCACAAAAAAATGCACAAAGAATAAGTTTAGTAAAATAAAGTAGGGAGTAGGATTTAGGCAATAAACAGTAAATAAATTGCCTAAATCCTACTCCCTAAACCCTAATTAAAAATGCTACATACAATGCGTTGGTTTGGGCCAAATGACCCAGTTTCACTAATGGATATCCGACAAGCGGGCTGTACAGGAGTTGTTTCGGCTTTGCATCAAATTCCTGTGGGTGAAATTTGGTCAGTAGAAGCCATTCAAGAAAGAATAAATATTATCGAAAAAGACAATGCTCGCTATACACCTCTCAAATGGTTAGTGGTCGAAAGTTTGCCCATACACGAAGATATTAAAAAAGGCTTACCCTCAAGAGAAAAATTCATCGAAAACTACAAAATTTCGTTGACAAACTTGGCAAAATGCGGCATAAAGACCGTTTGCTATAATTTCATGCCTGTTTTAGATTGGTCACGTACAAATCTAAACTACGAAATGCCCGATGGTTCAAAAGCGTTAAGGTTTGTTTGGGAAGATTTTGCAATTTTTGATTTATATATCCTACAACGCCCGAATGCCGAAAAGGATTACGAAATTGAGGTTAGAGAGTCTGCCAAAAAGAAATTTGAGAGCATGACTCAAACTGAACTTGAAACACTAAAAAACACCGCACTTTTGGGTTTACCAGGCTCAGAAGAAGCCTTCGACCTGAATACATTCCAAGGTTTGCTTGACAATTATGCTCACATCGGCGATGCTGAACTAAGAGCCAATTTGTATTATTTTATACAACAAGTTGCTCCTTTTGCTCAAGAAATTGGTATAAATCTTTGCATTCACCCCGATGACCCTCCGAAATCATTATTGGGTTTGCCAAGAGTGGTGAGTACAGAAAACGATTTAGAGCAGTTGATGAATGCTTGCAATGTTACCGCCAACGGTATTACTTTCTGCACAGGTTCGTTGGGAGTGAGAGAAGATAATGAACTGGCAAAAATGGTCAGAAAATTTGCAAATCGCATACATTTCTTGCATTTACGTACGACCAAACGAGAGGAAAATCCTAAAAATTTTCACGAAGCAGCACACCTTGCAGGCGATGTAGATATGTATGAGGTTGTAAAGGCCGTCATTGAAGAGCAAAACCGAAGAAAAGCGATTGGTCAAGCCGATGATAATCAGATTCCAATGCGACCTGACCACGGGCATCAAATGCTTGATGATTTGCAGGAAGGAATAACTAAACGTAAGACCTATCCAGGCTACTCGGCCATTGGACGTTTGAAAGGTTTGGCAGAAATCAGAGGACTACAAATGGCAATTGAACGAAATTTATCAATATGAAACAATACATTGCCCAATTTGCCTTAGTTGTCAAAGATTATGATGAAGCCATTGATTTTTATACTCAAAAACTGAACTTTGAACTCATTGAAGATACCAAACAAAGCGAAGAAAAGCGTTGGGTTTTAGTAAAACCAAAAGGTGCAACCGAAACCGCAATTTTACTCGCAAAAGCTGCCAGTGAAGAACAAGAAAGTCGTGTTGGGAATCAGACAGGCGGAAGAGTATTTATGTTTCTCTACACTGATGATTTTTGGCGTGATTATAATAAAATGCAGACAAAAGGCATCAAATTTATCAGAGAGCCGAAAGAAGAAGTCTATGGAACTGTTGCAGTTTTTGAAGATTTATACGGAAACCTCTGGGATTTATTAGAGCCTAAAAAATAAACACCTATTATTCAATAAATTTTAGATGAAAAAAACATTTCTATCAATCATATTTTCTCTTCTAACTTTCTTGGTTTTTGCCGATGATGGCTCACGACTTTGGCTGAAATATGATTTAATCAAAGAGCAAAAACTAAAGATTTCTTACATAAAATTTTCAAAATTTATTACAGGAAATACCAAAAATCCGACACTTCAAAAAGCTGCCGAAGAATTACAGGCGGGTTTTGCTGGGCTCTTAGGGTCAAAAACAATTATCTCCAATACAAACACTCGTCAATCAGGTGGCATTATTTTGGAAGTATCTAATAATCAATCACTTACAAAAAACTTATCTAATGATGGTTTTGCTATTTTCTCGAAAAGTGGTAATATAATTATTTCGTCAAAGTCCGAAGTAGGTGTACTTTATGGGGCTTTTGAATTATTACGAAACATTCAAACCTTACAACCAATCGAACAAAGTGTTGTCAGCAGTCCGAAAGTAAAAATCCGAATGCTCAACCATTGGGATAATGCCAATGGAACAGTTGAGCGAGGTTATGCTGGGTCATCCATGTGGAAATGGAACGAATTACCATTCAGAATCGACCCAAGATATATTACCTATGCCCGTGCGAATGCTGCCATTGGTATAAATGCTACCTCAATCAATAATGT
>JAIYBU010000182.1 GCA_027488335.1 Cytophagaceae bacterium | reverse complement strand
GAATGTTACTGATATTAGAGGGACTTATGATTTAAAAATTGATGATAAATCATCTTATAAACTCAACATTACGGGAAAACTTGATAAACCAGAATATCAATTTATCAGCAATGATACCGTAAAAACCACGCCTAAAGTAAGCCGTATCAGCGATTTATTGACAATCACTACCAAGCTTGATAAAAAAGATGTCAACGAAACCCGCTTAAGTGGCTATTATAATGGTAAAAATATCAAAGGTGATGCAGTTTTGGGCGATGGCAAGCAGGTTAAATGGGAAGCTACATTTAAAGATGCAGCCAAAACTGAAGTTGCTAAGAAAGATACCTCTAAAGCGAAAGTTCCTCAAGTTGGAAAAGTTATCTATCCTTTCACTGCTTACGGTAGCGAACAAAAACCTCAACAAGAGACACTCCTAATTAAGAATGCAACCGTTTGGACAAACGAGAAAGAGGGAATTGTAGCCAATACCGATGTTTTATTACAAAATGGAAAAATTGCTCAAGTTGGTAAAAATTTAACAGCTCCAGCTGGAAGCAAAACTCTTGACGGAACAGGTAAACACTTAACCAATGGTATTTTTGATGAACACTCGCACATCGCCTTGTTTTCAATCAACGAGGTGCAAACTATTTCTTCAGAGGTTCGTCAAGAAGATGCTTTAAACTCAGAAGACATTAATATTTATCGTCAACTGGCGGGTGGTGTTACTTCTTCACAATTATTGCATGGTTCGGCTGACTGTATCGGTGGGCAATCGGCTTTGATTAAATTGAAATGGGGCGAAAATCCTAACAATTTACTTATCAAAGGTGCTGATGGCTTTATCAAATTTGCCTTAGGTGAAAACGTAAAAAATGGCAATAACCCTTCACCATCTGGGCGTTTCCCACAAACTCGTATGGGCGTCGAACAAGTTTACACCGATGCTTTCCAACGTGCCAAAGAATACGAAAAAGCATGGAAAGAGTATAACGCTCTCGCCAATAAAACAGGAGTAACTCCACCACGTCGTGATATTGAATTAGATGCCTTAGTCGAAATTCTCAACAAAAAACGTTTCATTACCTGTCACTCTTATGTGCAGTCTGAAATCAATATGTTAATGAAAGTGGCAGAGTCTTTCAATTTCAATATCAATACATATACTCACATCATGGAAGGCTATAAAGTAGCCGACAAAATGAAAGAACATGGTGTAAACGCCTCAACATTCTCTGACTGGTGGGCCTATAAAATGGAAGTAAAAGAAGCGATTCCGCATAATGCTGCTATTTTGGCTAAGGTTGGAGTAACAACAGCCATCAATTCGGATGATGCAGAAATGGCACGTCGTTTAAATCAAGAAGCCGCAAAGACTGTACTTTACGGTGGAATGTCCGAAGAAGAAGCATGGAAAATGGTCACATTAAACCCTGCTAAAATGCTACATTTAGATAATCGTTTGGGAAGTATCAAAGTTGGAAAAGATGCCGATGTCGTATTATGGAATAATAATCCTCTTTCAATTTATGCTCGTCCAGAAAAGACAATAATTGATGGAACTGTTTATTTTGACATCGAAAAAGATGAGCAAATGCGTGAAAACTTAGCGAAAGAACGAAACAGAATCATGCTAAAAATGCTTGCCGAGAAAGCAACAGGCAATCCAACGCAAAGAGCTGTACCAAGAAGAAATCAACACATTCATTGCGATACTATTCTTGAAATGGGTGATACCGAAGAGTGTAGCCGCTGTGCATCGGGTGGACGTATTTTTGGAGCAAATTTGTTTCATGGTATTGAGTAATTCTCACTATTTTATTTCTAAAGGCCTTGAGTTTATCAAGGCCTTTTTTGTTTTTAAATGTAAAAAATACAATTAAAAATAAAAACATTAGTATTTTAAAAGTACAAGTAAATATAGTTACTTATTTTTAATTTATTTTAATAATCACCATTGCATTATACAGTAAAATAATATTTTAACATTTTTTTATTTGGCATTTTACAAAATAAATGAAATTTTATTCCGAAAATTTGCTTTTTAAAAAATAATAAAAGTAACTTCGCAATTGTTAATCTAAACAAAAACCAAATAAACTTTAATTATTTATGATGAATCGTTTCACTTTCACGGTGTTAGTGAGCTTGCTATTCCTAAGCACTACACTATTCGCACAAACTCGTTCCGTTGGCGGAACTGTAAAAGATGCCACAGGCTCTGGAATCCCAGGAGCAACTGTAAAAATCAAAAATACAACAAAAGGCACATCAACTGATGGCAATGGTGCATTCAAACTTGATGCAGTTGCATCTGATGCCACCCTCGAAATCTCAGCTATTGGTTATGAAGCTCTAAGCGTTGCAGTACCTGCTTCTGGAGATGTATCGGTCACATTAAAAGATGCAGCCACTTCGCTTGATGAAGTAGTTATTTCAGTTGGTAGTCGTAACTCAAAAAGAACTTTAACCGACACACCACTTCCAATTGACATCGTATCATCAAATGACTTAAGAAGTACAGGCCAACCTACTTTCGACAAAGCCCTTCAATACCGTGTTCCTTCATTCAACACCGTACAAACACCTGTTAATGATGCAACGTCATTACTTGACCCTTACGAAATTCGTAACATGGGGCCAAGCCGTACATTGATTTTGATTAACGGTAAACGTAAAAACTCAAGTGCATTGACTTATATCCAGACATCACCTGGTCGTGGCGAAAGTGGTGCTGATATTTCTGCAATTCCAACTGATGCTATCAAGCGTGTTGAAATCCTCCGTGATGGTGCTTCAGCACAATATGGTTCAGATGCTATTGCGGGCGTAATGAACATTATCTTGAAAGACCGTTTTGAATATGGCTCAGTTACTTTAAGAAGCGGTGTAACGCATAAAGGAGATGGTGGTTTAGTGGGCATTGCCATCAATAATGGTGCAAACTTTGGCGAAAAAGGATATATCAATTATACAGTAGATTTATCGCACCTAAGTTTGGCTAATCGCCCAGGTATAGTAAGTGCAGAAGCAGAGGCTGATGGAGATTTGGGGTTTGGAGCTCCACTTGCAGATGTTCAGGCATTCTTAAAATTAAAACCAGATGCAGGTAATATTAATGGCTCGCCAGAGACTGCTGCCGCTAAGTTTTCATTGAATGGTGGTGTTGGTATTGGTGCTAATTCAGAATTGTATTATACGGCAGCTTATGTTTTCAAAAAAGTTAACAGTTTTGCCAACTACCGTACTCCCTATTGGAGAACTACTGATGATGGTTTATTGCACGCTGCTGGAACACCCTATTTGGGCTATGTTCCCACATTTGAAGGAGATTTGAATGACTATAATGGTACAGTTGGTATACGTTCTGAAAAAAATGGTTGGAAATCAGACGTTAGTTTCACCGTTGGTGGAAACAAACAATTATATACAGTGTCAAATTCACGTAATAGAGGTTTAGGCAAAAACAGTCCGATTCAGTTTAAGCCAGGTGGATATGAATTTAGCCACAAAGTTGGAAACATTGATTTGTCGAAAGCATTGACCGAAAAAGTAAATTTATCAGTAGGTTCTGAGTTCAGAGCCGAAGAATTTACAATTGTTGCTGGTGATACGGCTTCTTATGCAACCGCCCCAGGTGCTGACTCATTCCCAGGTATTAGTGCCGCAAACGCTAAAACATCCACACGCTATAACTTTGGTGCGTATGTAGGTTTAGGATTTGACATCACGAAAGATTTCTTGATTGATGGAACTGCACGTTTAGAAAAATATTCTGATTTTGGAAATGCTTTCGTTTGGAAACTCAGTACACGTTATAAATTTGCTGATGATAAAGTTACCTTACGTGCATCAATCTCAACAGGCTTCAGAGCTCCATCAATGGCACAAAGTAATCTTCAGTTAGCACAAGCTAGCTTTGTACCAGGTCAAGGAATTCAGACAAAAGGTATCGTAAACAACAATAGCCCACAAGCATTCTTGTTAGGTGTACCGAAATTGAAAGCTGAAAATTCAGTAAACTTCACGGCAGGTTTAGGACTAAACCCTAACAAAAACTTTAGTGCTACACTCGATTTTTATAGCATCAGAGTTGATAACCGTATCATCTTGAGTTCAGAAATTGCAGCAGGAAGTGGTACGCAAGCAGCGGCTTTAAACAAAATCTTGCAAAATAATGGTATAGTGGCTGTTAGTTTCTTTGTCAATGGTATCAATACAATTACACAAGGTTTAGACTTCGTAGCTAACTACAAAAATGTAGCTTTAGGAAAAGGTAAATTAACCTTCAACATTGCTGGAAACTATACCTTGAAAAACGAGAAAGTTGGAGAAGCACTAACACCAGCATTGATTAAAGCAGCGGGGCAGTCAATCATTGATGCAACGCAAGAGGCATTATTACTTACTTCTCGTCCTAAATACAAAGCAATTTTAGGCATTGATTATGTAGTTGGAAAAATGAATTTCAATTTGAATAATACGCTGTTCGGGCCAACAACATTCCGTCAGAATGGCTTAGATTCAAATTTAAAAACGGTATTTGACCCTAAAATTGTAACAGATTTAGGTGCAAATTTCCAATTAGGTAAAAGCATAACTTTAGGATTAAATATTAATAACTTATTTAATGTTATGCCGAAATGGAAACTTGTTGCTCTAAACGCAGCAGGTGCATCTCTCTTGAAAGACCCTAAGGCCGTATTTTTCAATACCAATCTAATCACTTTCAATGGTCGCTACTCAAATGTAACGTATGATGGCTCACATTTCAGCCAACTCGGTACAACATTTGCGGCAAACTTGAATTTCAGATTCTAATACTGTCTTACATTCATAAAAAAACTCCAAGAGGTATTTCTTGGAGTTTTTTTATGAATCATGAAATCTCTATCATCCAAAATTACATTATAGCCACTGATACATCACAAAGCCATCAACCAAACCGAGCTTTTGGTGTTGAAAAACCTTGGGTAATCGACCAATAATCTCAAATCCACATTTTTGCCAAACCCTAACAGCAACTTCATTGGTACTAATGACGATATTGAATTGCATAGCCTTAAACCCTAAACGACTAGCTTCCTCTAACGAAAACCTACACATTGCTTCAGCAATTCCCTTACCTCTTTGGTTTGGGTGAACTAAATACCCTGCATTAGCCACATGAGAGCCTAAGTCTGGTTGATTTTGCTTGATGTAGAACGTACCTACAATTTCACCATCAATTTCGCATACGTAAGCATATTTATCATCGGCTGACCAATAAGTAAGCATTTTTTCTTTGGAAGAGTCGGGGGCAAAAACTAACGTATCACCTCCTGAAACAACTAAATGCAATATCTCCCAAACTGCTTCAGTATCATATTGTTTATCAAAACTTCTAATGTTCATGTTATACTTTTTTTTGCAATAAAAAAATTATCATCCCAAGCATACGATTTCTTGGGAAGAAGGTTAACTAATTCAAATCCTGTTATTTTAAAGAATAAACGCAATTCATCTTGTAAAAAAGCACGAAGGGTCGAAGAGTCTTCTCCAATTTTCTCATATTCACCAGTTTTATTTTTTATAAAATATTCCGACTCCCAATCCCAAGTCCAACCCGATTGCAGATTTTTTCTACTTTTACTTATCCGTTTGTACTCCTTAGTACCAAAAGATGTCAATAGAGTATCACGTTTTTCTTCGTTAAAACCAACAAACAGCTTACTGGCATCAATGGCATCAAACATCAATAATCCACCTTGTTTTAGGCTATTTGCTATACAAGAAAATGCTTCAATCAAATCAATATTTGTGGTCAGATAGCTTATACTTCTACCAGTAATTATGACACAATCTTGTTTTTCTTGCAATTCAAAATTCCGAGCATCGGCTTGACGAAATTTTGCCAATGGAGCGGTAGTTTTTGCAATTTTTAGCATTTCATCAAACAGGTCAACTCCCAGATATTCGTATCCTGCTTCGTGTAATCTTTTGGCTAAATTTCCAGTACCACAACCAAGTTCTACCACACTCTTTACTTTGTTTTCCTTTAAATGCTTATCGTAAAACTTAAACTCTTCGTCGTAATCAAATAGGGTTTGATATATTTCATGATAAACATTTGCCAAATTTGTGTATAATTTACTCATAATTTTGCTTCAATAAGCATTTTTAAGTAGCCAGAAAAGCTAAAAATAAAACTTTTTTTTGAATTATAAACTGGCTTTTTAGTATGTTTTATGAATATTCAATTAATTGGAATACATATTTGGAATTACCCGTATTTTTCACAAAATTTGTTCATCAATCTAAAACCTACTCAATGAAAAAACACTTATCACTTCTAAGCTTACTATTAATAAAATTTGGCGTTTTTGCTCAAAACCCTGCACCAGCCGCTCCGCAATCAAAACAAATAGCTTTGGTCGGCGGAACTATCCATATTGGTGATGGAAAAATCATTCAGAACGGTACAATTGTTTTCAATAAAGGTATCATAACAGCGGTTGGCGATGCCAATACAAGTTTTGATAAAAATACTACCGAAGTTATAAGTGTAGCTGGAAAATCTGTTTACCCAGGTATTATCGCTCCTGCCGCTTTACTTGGTTTAGTTGAAATTGGTTCAGTTCGTTCAACTTTCGACCAAGCAGAAACTGGTCAATTCAACCCAAATATCCGTGCTTTGATTGCTCATAACACAGATTCGGAAGTTATTCCAACTGTACGTGGCAATGGAGTCTTGATTGGTCAAACAACACCCGAAGGTGGAATTATTTCAGGTACATCGTCGGTAATGGAATATGACGGCTGGAACTGGGAAGATGCTGCACTAAAAAAAGATGATGGTGTTTGGGTAAGCTATCCAGCATTGATGGCTCGTCAGTTTAGTGCAGAAGAAGCAAGATTTGTTGTAAAAAAGAATGACAAATATATTGAGCAAAAAAATGAACTTCAAAGCTTCATTGCCGATGCCCTTGCGTATAGTGAAATAAGTAATCCAAATCCTAAGAATGCCAAACTCGAAGCAATGAAGGGCTTATTTGATGGTTCAAAAAGGCTTTTCATACGTACAAATTATGGTAAAGAGATAATTGAAGCTTGCCAAATGGCTCAAAAATTCAAAATCAAAAATATTGTTGTGGTTGGTGGCGAAGAAGCTGATTTAGCCTTAGATTTCTTGAAAACAAATAACATTCCTGTAATTGTTTCGCCAACCCACCGATTGCCAAATACATCTGACGAAGACGTTTGGAATCCTTACAAGCTTCCTGCAAGATTAATGAAGGCAGGAGTTCTTACAGGAATGTTTTATACAGAAGAATTTTATAAAACTCGTAATCTACCATTTGTAGCAGGTACAAGTGCGGCATTTGGTATGGATAAAGAAGATGCACTAAAAATGATTACGCTCAATAATGCTAAAATTTTAGGTATTGACAAACAAGTTGGAACGCTTGAAGTAGGAAAACTTGCTACAATTGCCGTTTCGGAAGGTGATATTTTAGACATGCGTACAAACAAAGTAAGCTACGCTTTTATCAGAGGCAAGAAAATTGACCTTGACGATAAGCAAAAAAGACTTTACAAAAAATACGTTGATAAATACGGAATCGACGGAAAATAAAAATACAACATAAAAAAAGGATTACGTTAATCGTAATCCTTTTTTTATGTTATTAACTTTATCTATTTTCTAAAAACCACCCAAACAGCTAAAAAAACCAAACCAAAACCTACTAAATAATTCCATTTAAGTGGCTCTTTTAGGTAAAATACTGCAAAAACGACAAATACAACCAGCGTAATTGCTTCTTGAATCGTTTTTAGTTGGAAAGCATTAAATTGTCCATAGCCGAACCTATTGGCAGGAACCATAAAGAGATACTCAAAAAAAGCGATTCCCCAACTTATTAGAATTGCTTTCCAAATCGGCAAATCTGGTCTTTTCAGATGTCCGTACCAAGCAAAAGTCATAAAAGTATTAGACACAACCAACAATAAAATAGTTCGCATAAAATAATTTCAAATGAGTAAATGAGTGAATGAGTGATTTTTTTGTTATTTTGTAAGTACAAATTAAAACAATAATGGCTGAAACTTGAATTTTTGGTAAATTTTAATCAATTATTCAAATCCATTCATTTAATCATTAATGTATGAAAATAGGAATTATCGGTTTGGGAGATATGGGCAAAATGTTTGCTCGAATATGGGCAAATGCGGGTTATGAAGTTTATGGCTGCGACCTACCCCAAAATCGTGAAGCATTAGAAAAAGAACTTGGTAACGTTGGTATAACTATACTTACTGATGGAATTGCAATTTCTCGATTATGTGATTTTATTCTATATTCTGTTGAAGCTGAAAATATCGAAAAAGTAGCGGCCCAATGTGGCCCATCGACCAAATACGGTGCAATTGTTGCGGGGCAAACATCGGTAAAAACGCCTGAAATGGCAGCATTTGAAAAATACCTTCCCAAAGACGCACAAATTATTACGTGTCATGCTTTATACGGGCCAGCCGTTAATCCAGTCGGACAAACATTGGTTGTTGTTAATCATCGAGCAAGTCAATCTGCTTTTGAGCAAGCCGAAATCATTTTGAGTTCCATTGGTTCTACCATTTATCAACTCGAAGATTTTCATGTCCACGACCGAATGATGGCTGATATTCAAGCAGTTACGCATATTGGCTTTGAAAGTATCGGCACCGCATTTATGCACCGAAAAGTTTTTCCGTGGGAAAATAAATTACATCCAAACGGGCTTGATAATGTGAAATTATTAATGACCCTGAGAATTTACAGCTATAAATTTCACGTTTATTCGGGTTTAGCACTTCAAAATCCCTATGCAAAACGTGATGTTAGGAACTACGCAAAAGCAGAGAGTGAGCTTTTTGAAATGATGATTGAAGAGAGTGAGAAGAAATTCAGAAAACGAATCTACGCAGCTCGTGATAGTGTTTTTAAAGATAAAAGCGGAGACTTGATGCTTGATGATAAAATTATGAGTGAATTTAGCCTCAATCAGGATTTTGAACATAAACCTAATTCGCATTTAAGTTTGCTGGCCATGGTGGATACATGGCATAAGCTTGGTACAAATCCCTACAAGAGTCTCATCTGTCAAACTCCCCCTTTTAAATTAAGAGTAGGCATGGCTGAATACCTGTTTCTAAACGAAAATTTACTTGAAGAAACCATCAAAGCTGCACTTTTCGATAAAAGTATCAGAGGTGAAGATTTAGCATTTCATACGGCTGTACATGAATGGGCAAATATCGTTGAAATGGGCGATAAAGAAAGTTATAGAAAGCATTTTGAAGCAACAAAGAATTACCTATCAGACCGTCTGGAGGAAGGGCGAACAAAAAGCAGTTTGCTGATTACAAAACTACAAAAGAAATAATTTTAATAGAACTCAACCTAATCTTGTAACAAATTCAAAGATTTAACGTCATAAATGCAAAAAACAGATTTATCAAAGTATAATAACGATTGGTATAAGCAATCGAATCTAACCAAAAACTTCCTTGTTTCGGCGATTTGGTACATTACTAATACGATTTTTATTAATTCATACTTACTAATTCCGAGCTCAATAAAAGGAGTAATATTAAGGCTTTTTGGTGCAAAAATTGGGAATAATGTTACAATGAAACCTAAAATCAATATAAAAGCTCCGTGGAATTTAGAGGTTGGAAATAACGTATGGCTTGGAGAAGATGTATGGATTGATAATTTAGGTAAAGTAAAAATCGGAGATAATTGCTGTCTGTCTCAAGGTGCTATGCTTTTATCGGGCAACCATGACTACAAACAAGAGACCTTCGATTTGATTGTAAAGGATATCACTATCGAAGATGGTGTCTGGATTGGTGCAAAATCAGTCGTATGTGGAGGTGTCACCTGTCATTCTCAAGCTGTTTTGTCAGTCAATTCAGTTGCCTCTAAATCGTTAGTGGCTTATGGAATTTATCAAGGTAACCCTGCAAAGCTTGTCAGAGAAAGAAAAATTGCCACTAAATAAATAAATCCGTAAAAAGATTTTTCATTTTTACTTTTCACATTGAAAAAAGTATTTATTTTGTATAATATTTACTAAGTCAAAGTAAGATATAATTAAACATAGTTTTAATGTTTCCAACATTTGAATCACTTATCCCAGATAAGCAAATACAAATACTAATTTCAGCAATAATCGCAATGGTAATCAGCCTGCGGTCAATACCTGTAATTATAAATATAAGTGGTCTTCGTGGATTAATGGATAATCCTGTTCAACGTAGTTCACACAAAACGCCAACCCCAACCTTTGGTGGTGTTGCTATTTTTGCTGGAGTCTTAATTGGTTATATGATTTGGAATTTTGGTGATGAAGGTATTCTCATTCATAAAGTATTTGCAGGTACGGTGATATTATTCTTTTTAGGGGTAAAAGATGACCTCTATGCACTTTCGCCTACAAAAAAGATGATAGTACAAGTATTAGCTTCCGCAATTGTGGTAATCGGAAGTGACCTACGTATTTCTGATTTATTTGGCATTTTTGGTATCAGTCATATTTCTTACATGATAAGCATTTTTTTAACCATTTTTATTTTCGTCGCAATGATTAATGCTTTCAATTTAATTGACGGAATTGATGGTTTAGCTGGTGGAATAGCCATGATTGCAAGTACTGGATTTGGGCTTTGGTTTTTAGTAAATCACCACTACTCACTAGCTTGTTTAGCTTTGTGTTTGGCAGGCTCTTTAGCCGGTTTTCTTCGGTTCAACTTCTCTCAAACGCAAAAGATATTCATGGGCGATACAGGCTCACTTATCATTGGTTATATCATTACAGTTTTAGCAGTAAAGTTCATCCACCTTAACGTTATGCACGCTTGGGAAGATGATATTTCATTTGTAAGTGCCCCAATTATTGCAGTGGTTATATTAGTTATTCCAATTTTTGATACGATACGTGTGTTTTCAATCAGAATCTTACGTGGAAAATCTCCATTCAAAGCTGATAGATTGCATATGCACCATTTATTAATTGATAATAATCTTTCGCACATGCAAGCTTCGTTTACATTGTATTTTACTACTATCTTCTTGACGACAATAACCTATTTTGCAAGAAGTTATTTTACCAATACCGAGCTTTGTTTCTTTATCTTATTCTTATTAATTTGTTATTTTATATCAGGCAATTTATTGGAAGCAAGAAGATTAAAGCTAAAAAAAGAAGAGTTATCGGTTAATGATAAAATTGCAACATCCAATCCTGCAAACGAAAAACTAAGATTGAGTAAAGTTAGTACAAATTAATTTTAGCTATATATCAAAAAGCTCATCAGGTATGATGAGCTTTTTGATGATTTATTACAATAAAACTAAACAATATCTGTTTCATTTATTGCTTTATTAAAAAATTCAGTATTTCTTTCAAAGTTAAGATGGTATGTAAAATTAGTTGAAATCAAAACATCATTACAATCAAAATGCTTCACAACACCATCTTTTTCTGAAGCTACTACCCAACACGTATTTTGGTGCATACCATAGTCAATTACAAATAGTGCATGACCTCTACCTAAAGGCGTTTCCACTAAAATAGTCGGATTTAATTGGAGAATCATAATTAAAGTAATTTTGTGTTAGAAATATATCAAGCAGGTATTTTTCGAGCAATTTCTCTCTCCCAAAAACGATGTTGAGCCACAGCCTTTACAAAATTATTCAAATCATTATTTTTAACGACACCCGCTTCCTCTTTTTTACCATTGAAACCAATATAAGTCAAATTTAAAAACTTTATGGTATCAGCGTCCGCACCAATGGCTTTACAATGTCTAAAGGTTTCATTTACAAAATGAATAGCATCGGCTTCTTCGCAGAGAGCATTAACGCATTTTTCTCCTCCAATAATGTAAACAGCATCAAACAAAACTGAGCCACAATTATAAAACGTTTTATCAGAATCAATTTCGATACCTGTACTACTTTTAATTTTGCCTAATTTTGGAGCAATAGTTATAACTTTCCCTCCATTACTATTCACAGTATTTTTTAAATCTTTTAGCGTTTTAGAATCAAAACCATCTGCTATCAAAGCTGCAATTTGACGCGTCTTAATCGAATCTTTCTTGGTATTTTCCATACTCAATGCAGCCGATTTTTTCAAGGACGACTTTCTATTTATTGACGTATATTCCTTCGAATTAGCATCAGCAGGAACAGCTCCATTTTCATATACTTCAACTTTTGTTGGTTTTGCTAAACCTAATTTATCAGCAATATATTGAGCCATTTCTAAATCAATATTTGTCAGATTTTTTATCATTTTTTCTCTAATGGCAATTGTCTTAACCTTTGAAAGTTCAAACGAAAAAGCATCTTTAATATGCTGTTGCTCAGGTTTTGATTGGCTATTGTAGAACAATTTTGCTTGACTAAAATGGTCAAAGAAACTCCTGCTTCTTGTCCTAATTTTATTCGAGTCTATTTTTTCTTCAAAAGTTGTAAATCCACCTTGTGTGGCTTTTGCTAAATATGGACAACCTGAACCTAAAGTATTAGGTGAATATGCCGCTTGCCCTCTATGTATTTGAGTTTGCATCAAGCCATCTCTTTGATTATTATAAGCAGTTTGCAATGGCTTGTTTATAGGAAGTTGTGTAAAATTAGCAGTTCCTAAGCGATGCAAATGAGTATCAGTGTATGAAAACAAACGCCCCTGTAAGAGAGGGTCATTTGTAAAGTCAATACCAGAAACTATGTTTCCAGGATGAAATGCAACTTGTTCGGTTTCGGCAAAAAAGTTATCAACATTCTTATTGAGTGTCATTTTCCCAATTATCTCAACAGGCACTATCTCTTCGGGAATAAGTTTAGTGGGGTCAAGCAAATCAAAATCAAATTTATGCTCATCTTTTTCGGAAATAATTTGAACACCAAACTCCCATTCGGGAAAATTTCCTTCTTCTATAGCCTCCCACAAATCACGACGATGAAAATCAGCGTCTTTCCCAGAAATCTTCTGTGCTTCATCCCATGCTACTGAGTGAACCCCCAATAATGGTTTCCAGTGAAATTTCACAAAATGAGAGACACCTTCCGCATTCACTAATCGAAAAGTATGGACACCAAACCCTTCCATCATTCTGAAACTTCGAGGAATAGTGCGGTCACTCATTGCCCACATAATCATGTGAGCACTCTCAGGCATTAACGAGATAAAATCCCAAAATGTATCATGTGCTGATGCCGCCTGTGGAATCTCGTTATTGGGTTCAGGTTTTACAGCATGAACGAGGTCTGGAAATTTCATGGCATCTTGAATAAAGAAAACAGGTATGTTATTACCTACAAGGTCATAATTTCCTTCTGTTGTGTAGAATTTCACTGAAAAGCCTCTTACATCTCTTGCTAAATCGCTTGAACCTCTAAAGCCAGCAACTGTTGAAAACCGCACAAAAACTGGAGTTTCGATTGAAGTATCATTCAAAAATGCGGCCTTAGAGTATTGACCTAACGATTTATACAACTTAAATACACCATGTGCACCAGTACCTCTGGCATGAACAACTCTTTCGGGAATTCGCTCGCGGTCGAAATGGGATAATTTTTCTCTAAAAATGAAATCTTCCAGAAGTGTGGCACCTCTTTCCCCTGTTTTAAGAGAATTGTGGTCGTCATTAATTTTGACCCCTACATTAGTGGTCATCGTTTCTCCTACCGAATTTGTAATCACAGATGAAATATCTGAGACTTTTGTGGATAGTTTTTTTGTCTTAGATGTGGGCATAATTTTAAAAGTTTATGGTTCACAGGAATGATTAAAACTAATTAGCTTCAATCAATTAGATATAAATGTATATATTTTATTTTTCATTGTATAAAAAAAAATTAAGCAATTATAGTAAAAAAAAACACTCACAATAAAGGCTACGGAAAAATCAATAAATATAACTCTAAAACGAAATATCATAAAAAAAGCTGTTTCAATATTGAAACAGCTTTACCTTATAATAAGATTTATTTATTCCCACTCAATCGTCGCAGGTGGCTTTGAACTAATATCATAAACTACACGATTAACGCCTTTTACTTTATTGATAATTTCGTTGGAAACATCAGCCAAAAATTCGTAAGGTAAATGAGCCCAGTCGGCAGTCATACCATCAATACTCGTAACGGCACGTAGAGCAACTACTCGTTCGTAAGTACGCTCATCGCCCATTACACCTACGCTTTGTACTGGTAAAAGCATCGTTCCTGCTTGCCAAACTTTATCATACAACCCGCTATTTTTCAAGCCATTGATAAATATAGCATCAACTTCTTGCAAAATTTGCACTTTTTCAGGAGTTACATCGCCCAAAATTCTGATACCTAAACCTGGCCCAGGAAATGGATGACGACCCAAAATATTTTGAGGAATACCAAGAGCTTTACCAACCTCACGCACACCATCCTTGAATAACAAACGAAGTGGCTCAACAACTTGCAATTTCATAAAATCGGGCAAACCACCCACATTATGATGAGATTTGATGGTAACCGAAGGTCCTTTTACCGAAACAGATTCAATAACATCTGGGTAGATTGTTCCTTGCCCAAGCCATTTTGCCCCTTCAATTTTATGCGATTCTGCATCGAAAACATCTATAAAAGTCTTACCAATTGCTTTACGTTTTTCTTCGGGGTCGGTTAAACCTTTCAATGCTGTATAAAATTGGGCTTTTGCATCAACCCCTATTACATTTAAGCCAAGACCTTTATATGACTCTAAAACTTCTTCAAATTCACCTTTACGAAGCAAACCATTATCGACAAAAATACAATACAGGTTTTTACCGATTGCATGATGAATTAAAGTAGCAGCTACCGAAGAATCAACGCCACCCGAAAGCCCCATAATTACTTTATCATCACCCAATTTTTCTTTCAATTCCTGAATAGAAACTTCAGCAAATGAATCGGGAGTCCAGCTTTGAGAACAGCCACAGATATCAACCACAAAGTTTTTGATGATTGTTTTTCCCAAAATGGTATGCGTTACTTCTGGGTGAAACTGAATACCATAAACTGGCTTTTCTTTGATTTTGAAAGCGGCAACTTTCACAGTATCAGTTGAAGCTATAATATCGGCGTTGGTTGGCGGAGCAGCAATAGTATCACTGTGCGACATCCAAACTTGTGTATCATCGGCTACATCTTTGAAAAGAGCATAACGATTGTCAACTTTGTTGAGTATCGTACGGCCATATTCCCTAATTGAAGAAGGTGCAACTTCACCACCACCAGTTTGAGCCATCATTTGAGCTCCATAACAAACGCCAAGCACAGGAAGTGTCTTGGCAAACTCTTGCCAGTCAACAATTGGTGCATCTTCGTCTCTTACTGAGCACGGGCTTCCTGAAAGAATTATGCCTTTAATGTCGGCAGTAATCGGCGGAATTTTATTGAAAGGGTGTATTTCACAATACACATTTAGTTCTCGTACTCGGCGTGCTATCAGCTGCGTAAACTGTGAGCCAAAATCAAGAATAAGGATTTGTTCGGTCATGGTAGCATTTCTAAAATACAAAGTTAGAAGAAAATGACATTGCGTGCAAATTAGTTGCAGTCAATAGCCAACAATTGGCAGTTAATAATTAAAACAAACAACTGATTATCAATAATTTAAAAACAAAACAACATTTTTAATCGTTAGAAATTATTTCAACTTAAAACTGAAAATAAATAAACTGAGCGGGTTTATCGAAAACACCCAAAATAAAGAAAGCCATTATGAAAAAATAATAGAGCATCCAACGCACAGCAATTGGGAAAGTTGAAACAAGCTGGCGAATGCTTTTATCTCTTTGAATATAATGAATAATTTCCATGAAAATTATTAAGCCAATAGCAATCAAAAATTCAATAAGCGTAAAGTTCAAAAATACGTTTTGAGAAATGTAATTGAATGTCAAAAACTCTTTTAGAATTGGAAGGTTAGAGAATAAATGTGTCACTAAATGAAATAATTGACTTTGTTCGAGGTAATTTCCTCTGAAAAATATCCAAGCAAAAGCCACCAAACAAAAGGTGGTGAACGCTTGTAAAGTTTTGAGTAAAAACGGTTTTTTTTCTAAACCAGTAATTTTATTGAATGCTGCTCGTGGCTTTTGGGTAACACGAGCAAAAACTAAATAAAAACCATGCAAAGCTCCCCAAATAATAAAATTCCAGTTTGCTCCATGCCACAAACCGCTGACTGCAAAGACAAAAAACTGATTAAAATATTGTCGGGTTTTACCTACCCTATTTCCACCCAACGGAATATATAAATAATCTCTGAACCAAGTTGAAAGTGAAATATGCCAACGACGCCAAAACTCCGAAATACTTTTCGAGAAATACGGTCGGTCGAAGTTTTTCATTAACTTAAAACCCATCACTTCGGCAGTGCCGAGAGCAATATCAGAATAGCCCGAAAAATCGCAATAAATCTGAAATGTAAAGAAAATCGTCGCCACAATTATCGGTACACCTTCATATTCCATTGGGCTATTATACACTTTATCTGCAAACAAGGCTAATCGGTCGGCAATAACAACTTTCTTAAAAAGCCCCCAAGCGATTAGCTTCAATCCACTTGTAACTCGTTGATAATCAAAGTATTTTCTCTCATAAAATTGATGCAAAACATTTTGTGGGCGTTCGATTGGACCAGCTACGAGTTGCGGATAAAACATCACATAAAGTGCATACAGCCCAAAGTGCCTCTCAGACTTTTGATTTCCACGATAGACTTCAATCGTATAGCTCATGGCTTGAAACGTATGGAACGATAGGCCAATTGGCAGAATAAAATCTAATAGCTTGAAATGAGCAATATTAGCTTGTGCTAAGGCAAAAATGGCAAAATTGGTATATTTAAAGAATGCTAAAACTCCAATATTTGCCACTAAACTGATGATTAGGAACCATTTTCGCCGTTTTCCGACGGCATTTTCAATCCAAATTCCTGCGAAATAATCAATGATAATCGTGAAACCCAAAATCAATAAATATTCGGGTTTGAAAACCATATAAAATACACAACTTGCTACCAGTAGCCACCACCATCTATCTTTATGCCCAAGCAAAAAGTAAATAATCGTAACGATTGGAAAAAACAGCAAAAACTCTATCGAATTGAAAAGCATAAACGAATGTTTATAGAGCAGGTTTAGAGCCTGTCGAATATGTTAAATGACAGATTATAAACCTGACTTTCTTACTAACTGAATAATTTTTTGGGTACGAATATCTCCACCTTTTTTGGTCAAATGATAGGCCATATCGTGATATAATGAGTCGGCAAACACAAAATCTGTTGGTTTGCCCAAAATCGGAAATTGTGCATATTTTTGATATTCTTTCTGATATCTATTAATGATTGCCTTATCAAGGTCATAATTGGCTTTGGAATAAGTCGGATAAACAAAATAGACTTTTACACCTCTTGCTTTCATTGTTTTATAGAAAAAATTCATATCAACGATGGCATCTTTTAGGCTCTCTTTATCGCTCAAAATTGCTCTTGGAATCACTTTCATCGGTGGATTATTGAAATGACTAATCAAATCTCCGTACTCGTTTGTTCCTCCACGAAAAAATACACTTGTTGTATCAGAAACTTGATAAGTTATTTCTTTATTTTTCAATAATCTTCCTAAAACAGTTTTAAAAATGTTGATTCTTAACTGACTCTTTTCTCGAATTTCTTCAAAAATATCATCAAATTCCATCCATTCTTTGGCTTTTGGAAAATATCTTGCCATCAATAATTGCTCACTTTTATTACCTTTACTTTCAATAATGTATTCAAAACCCATAATTACGGTATCGCCTTTTCGCAATTCGGAAGAAATCTGATTAAGCATAAATGTAGTACCGTAGTCATAATGAATGGCCATATTTACGACTGGTTTTTTGAGCGAATCGGCAATAAGTTTACTATTGATTCCGTAGGCAAAATTTGAGCCAGCTATCAAAACAATTTTCGGTGATGCCGTTTCTTGAAGGCGTTTATACTTGTCGATAATGACAGCATTATAAGAAGTTTCTAAATCGTATTTTTTGTATGGGTCGAAATAATAAACGGCTTCGATAGTTCCCCATGTGAGTAGAGATAGTAGAAAAGCTTTAAATAAAAACTGTTTTACATTCATATATTTCTTATAAATCAAACCTCATAAGATAGATAGTCTATAAAAATCAAATCAGGTCATCGAATTTTTAAATCTTAGTTTAAATTGATAGTTTTGTAAATAATCAGCTTTAAAATACTAATGAATTTACCACGATTTATTGCCCAGCGTATTCAGAAAACTAATACAACAACTTTTACTTCAACGGTAACAAAAATCGGTATTTCGAGCATTGCCATTGGTTTGGCGGTTATGATTATTTCGTTTAGTATTCTGATTGGTTTCAAACATACTATCCGAGAAAAACTTTTTAGCCTTAGTTCGCATATTCAAGTCAGCAAAATTACGCTGAATCAGTCGTTTGAAGAAACTCCAATTGCAATAAATACAAAATTTTATCAAAATTACAGAAAAAACCCCGAAATCAGGCACGTTCAGGCAGTTGCAAATAAGGCAGGATTATTAAAATCTTCGGAAGAACACGCCGGAATCGTAATAAAAGGCGTCGGGCGAGATTACGATTGGAAAAATTTCAAGGAAAACTTAGTCGAAGGCCGAGAGATTAGTTTTCGAGATACTACTTATTCCGACGAAATTATTATTAGTAAACAAATTGCGAAGCAATTAAAAATTAAACTTTCGGATAAAGTAAGAATCTATTTTATTCAAAATCCGCCCCGAATCAGACCCGTCAAAGTTGTAGGAATCTATGATACAGGTTTAGAGGAATTTGATAAAAACTTCATTTTAGGAGATTTGGCTTTGGTCCAAAAAATGAACGATTGGGATAAAGGAACAGCGGGACATTATGAAGTTTTCTTGAAAAACTTCGATAATCTTGACGTTGTAGCCAGACAAGTTTTTGATGAAATCGACCAAGATATGCAGTTATTGAAAGTTACAGAAATGTTTCCTGCCATTTTCGATTGGTTGGGCTTGATGGACAGAAATATTATAGTAATTATCGCTTTAATTTTACTGGTTGCCAGTTTTAATATGATTTCGGTACTTTTAGTGATGATGATGGAACGCACCCCAATGATTGGCATACTTAAAGCTTTAGGTACTGATAATGCTAAAATTAGAAAAATCTTTATCCATAACGGCTTTACTATTATACTAAAAGGCATGATTTACGGCAATATTATAGGAATTGGGTTTTGTTTTTTGCAAAAAAACTTCAAAATCATTCCACTCGATTCGGAAAGTTATTACATGAGTTATGTACCTATTTCGTTCGATTGGCTAACGATTTTAATTTTGAATGTTGTAACTGTACTATTGGTTTTAGCAGTGATTACAATTCCTACATTTGTCGTTTCACGCATGAAATTAATAGAATCACTGAAATTTAAAAGTTAAGTTTCATCGCAAAAAAGCCTCTGAATAAATTTTATTCAGAGGCTTTTTTGCGAACAAATGCAAACCTCACTCGGTTCGCCCCACAAAATTATGCTTTTGCTCTGGTATTATCCTTGAAAATCACTATAAAAATCAATAAAACAACAGCAGAAATAGCAGCAGGAACCATCCAAACAGCTGTCCAGTCGTGGGTGCTAACCTCTCCTACTTTGGTAGTATATTTATCTAAAACTTTGCCAGAAAGGATTGAACCAATTCCCATTCCGATTCCATAAGTAGCCAACGTAATTAAGCCTTGAGCAGAATTTTTGATTTTCTCACCCGCTTTATTATCGGTGTAAATTTGTCCTGTTACGAAGAAGAAATCATAGCAAACCCCGTGTAGGATAATTGCCAAAAAAAGCATCCATTCCGATGAAATTCCGTCTCCGTAGCCAAAGCATACGAATCTGATTATCCAAGCAATCAAACCAACGATTAACATTTTTTTGATGCCAAATTTGCTCAAAGCAATAGGAATTAAAAGCATAAAAAGTACCTCAGAAACTTGCCCCAGCGACATTTTATTTTCAACGTTTGTCATGTTCGATTCAGTCAAAGATAGGTTGGCATGAGCATAATAAAACGACAATGGAATACAAACCAATATTGAGCAGATAAAGAAGACCAAAAACGAGCGGTCTTTGAAAAGTACAAAAGCATCCGTTCCGAGAATCTGACCAAATGATGTAGCTTTAGTTGCTTTTGGTGGAGTATTTGGCAAAGTAAATGCAAAAATTGCCCAAGCAAGTGAAGTAAACATAGCAATTTGGAAGATAGTCACTTTATCGCCAACTCCGTAAAAACCAACAATATTTGTAATAACAATCCAAGCAATTGTACCCATCACACGAATTGAAGGAAATTCTTTTTCGGGGTTTTGCATTTGGTTCATGGCAATCGAATTCGATAATGCCAAATTTGGTGCAAACGTAAGCGTGTAAGCTAAAATGTACCAAAAGAATGTTTCTGGGTCTTGGTTTTGAATCAAGAAATACAAAATAATTGCACCTAAAATATTCAAAACGCCCATTACTTTTTGAGCTGAGAAAAAACGGTCAGCTACCATTCCCATAAAAAATGGTGCTACTATTGATGCAATTGAAAATGTAGCATAAGCACTACCGATTTGGTCGCCAGTGGCATGAAGTGTTGTAAAAAGGTACTTTCCCATTTGGCCGTACCAAGCTCCCCACGTAGAAAACATGAGAAACATCATCACCATTAATTTAATTCTTGTCGTAAGTGTCATAAGTTTTAGAGTTGTTTATTATTAATGTAAAAATCTATTTTCTATCTCCTGAATTACAAATTTGTTCCATCACCCAATTCGTACGTGCAGCCGATTCTCCATGACTCGGATTTACACCATCACCATTTAATTCGTTGATTATACTTTGGATAAATGGCTGTTGAATATTAGGTAAAATATTAAATTCATACTTTATTGGCTCTTTTCCTTCCACTTCAAGCGTAACCGAATGGTCGCCAAAACAAGGAAAAGAAATTTGCCCCTTACTTCCCACTATTATTGTAGTTTCTTTTTGGCTTACACTATTGGCGGCAAAACTCCAAACTCCAGAACCAATGATACCATTTTCAAAAACAAAGTTTCCTACAACTAAATCGTCGCCAGCATAGCTATTTGTTTGATTAGCAGTATAACCAGTCGCTTTTTTGATAGGGCCAAAAAGAAAATCAAGAATATCTAACTGATGGCAAGCCAAATCATAGAAGTATCCACCACCCGAAATATCAGGATTAACTCTCCAATTATTTGAGTTTTGGTCTTTATCATCCAATGGTTTCTGAACAAAAATATTCACAAAACGTACATCGCCAATGGCTTCGCTTTCTAATAGTTCTTTTATTTTCAAGAAATTTGGTAACGAACGACGATAATATGCAACGAAAAGAGGAACATTAGCGACCTTACACGCCTCAATCATACCCAGGCATTCTTCATAAGTACGAGCCATCGGCTTTTCTACATATACTATTTTGCCAGCTTCAGCTACACGTTTGACGTATTCGGCATGAGAATTTGGCGGGGTAGCAATATAGATTGCATCAACATCAGAGTCGTTGATGAGTTCATCGGCATTTGAGTACCACTTCTCAACCCCATGCCTTTGAGCAAAATCTTTTGCAAGGTCAGCCGAACGTCTCATGACAGCCACTAATTCAGAACCTTCAATTTTCTGAAATGCAGGTCCGCTTTTGATTTCACAAACATCACCGACGCCAATAATACCCCATTTAATCAACTTATTACTTTTCATAACGACTTTATAGCTATACAAAAATGGCCTGTAAAACTTAATTTCCTAACTTCTGATTATCAACTAATTTGTATCTTTTACCTATAAATTTTAGCCCCAAACCTTCGTTCCTTCAGTACAATTTTTACACATTTCGATTTCGGCACGAGCATTTGTCAACGATTTTCTGAACTCTCGATAAGGTTCACTTTGCCAAACTTCTTTGAAAGTTTTATTTTTCAAATCACCCATTCGGTATTCAGCATCTTTATCAAAACAGCATGGCACAACCAAACCATCCCAAGTAATTACGCATGAATGCCACATTTTCCAGCAATTATCAAGCAATTTATTTTTGATTTGATACTTCCCATTGCTTTTTTGTTCGTATCGGGCATATTTATCAATGGTCGGAATCAACGGCGAACCATCTTCGTAATCGTAGATTTGAGCGGTTTTGAACGCTACTTCATCTACGCCCAACTCTTTTGCCATTTTCTTGACATCTTCGAGCTGATGTTCGTTGGGTTTGACTACCAAAAACTGAAAGATTATATGAGGTGTCTTTGATTGTAACGCCTTTTTCCAATGCACAATCTTTTTTGTTCCCTCAATTACTTTATTCAAGTTTCCACCAACACGGTATTGCTCATAAACCTCTTGTGTTGTTCCATCAATCGAAATTATCATTCTATCTAAGCCCGATTCGATAGTTTGCTTCGCTGTACTATCGGTCAAATAATGGGCATTGGTAGAAGTGGCGGTATAAATACCCTTTTTTGAAGCATATTTTACCAAATCTAAAAACTTTGGGTGTAAATAGGGTTCGCCTTGAAAATAAAAAATCAAGTATAAAAGTGTATCAGCGAGTTCGTCAATGGTTTGTTTGAAAAGTTTTTCAGGAAGCATACCCGTTGGACGAGTAAAACTCCGTAATCCACTCGGGCATTCGGGGCAACGAAGATTACAAGACGTTGTTGGCTCAATAGAAATGGCAATTGGTAAACCTCGATGAATGGTTTTACCAGTAATTTTAGATTCAAGATAACTACCCACATTTTTCAAGGCATTCCAAGCTCTGGGGCCATTTACCTTTGAAAAAAAATTTATACCATCTTGAAGATTTCTATTCATCGTTTTAATTAGAAAAAAGTCTGACCTGCGGTACAATCCTTTAAATATCTCGAAATTGTTTATATATTTTTTGTAAACGCTCGTCTTTTTCTTCTGCAATAATTTCTTTCATCAGTTCCTTCACTTCTTTTTTATCATTAATCAGACTGAGGGTTTGCATTCCTGCAAATCGTACATACCATTGTGTATCATTTTTGGCAATTTGTCTAAGTAGCGGTAAACTTTTCAACTGTATTTCAGGCGTTGATTTGACTAAGTAAGTACCAAATATACCTAAAACTTGGTATAAATCATTGCCTTTCATTTGACTTAAATGATTCTGAAACCAATCGAAACGAATCGGAGAGGCCTCTTCAGCAAAATAATTGGCAACTGCAGCAAAAATACTCGGATTAGTTGAGGTGTCAAATTTCAAAACTAACTCAACGGCATCGGCGGGTTTACTTGCTAAAAGTGCTTCGATAGCGGCTGCTTGAACCGTATAAGATGAGTCAGTGAGGGCATCACGAAAAAGTTTGTCATTTTGAGAATTTTGAAAACCTTTCATCGCCAAAATGGCATCGGCACGTACATACGAGCGTTCATCATGAATCACACGGTATTGCAACGCTTTTTCAACTTCTAAAAATTCTTCACCATCGTAATCAAACAATTTTTGAACCGCAAACTGACGTACTCGCCAAAATTTATCTTTCGTGGCATCAATCAATAGCTGTCTAATTTTCTTTTCGGCAGGCGGATAATAAAAAGTTGTATCATCTTCTGGAACAAACGTAAGTGTCTCTAAAACATTTAATCTTGTAGCGACATTTTCGGCATTGTAAAATTGATAAATAAGTTCGTCTTGAGATTTTTGCTGCTTAATCTTTCCTACCAAAATATTTTCGGGGTCGAGTAAAACCATCCTTGGGGTAGAGTTAGCCAAAAACTCGAAGGTTTGTTGTTTTTTATCTAATACAATTTCATGCATTATTTGCTCACTATCAGACTTTACTAAAACTTTCAATGGCAAACGATAAACAGGTGAATAAAGCGTATCTTGGGTCTGTTTGATATTTAATTTCAGTTTTCCATCAGCAAAATCATGCGACACTTCCAACACAGGATGTCCCGATTTCATAAACCATTGGTCAAAAAACCAATGCAAATCTTGCCCAGTGACTCGCTCAAAAACGAGTCTTAAATCTTCAATTTCGGCAGTTTTGTACGCATTTTGAGTGAGATATTGTTTGAGTGCTTCAAAAAAAGCTTCGTCGCCCACTGTATTTCTGAGTAAATGCAAGATTCGCCCACCTTTTGCGTAAGAATGTGAGTCAAACATATCTTCTTTATCCAAATATCTAAATCTGATTAAAGGCTCTTGCTTTTCTTTGGCTTCATCGAAATATTGATTCAGGGCGATGTACGAAACTAAATCGGCGTCATCTTTTCCGTATTTATGATTTGCCCATAAATATTCCGAATAATTGGCAAATGCTTCATTTAATGGCAAATTCGACCAAGATTCACAAGTAACCAAATCACCAAACCAATGATGGAAAAGCTCGTGGGCAATTACACCATCGTCGTTATCATCGACTAACTGATGTGTATCTTTTTGAATAAAATCGCCATGAACGGTTGCCGTTGTGTTTTCCATCGCCCCCGAAACATAATCACGAACCGCAATTTGAGCATATTTTTCCCACTGATATTTTACACCGAGTAATTTTTCAAAAAAACGAATCATTTCGGGCGTTCGACCATAAATATTGAAGGCATATTTTTCAAATTTAGGTTCGATATAATAGCTTACCTCAAAATCTTTAAAATTTGGGTCAATCACTTTTTTAAAATCTCCGACCGCAATCATTGTTAAGTAAGGAGCAGCTGGTTTGGATTGTTTCCAATAATCGGTGCGGGTTCCGTCTGGATTTTGTTTCGATGAAAGAAGT